>JBMLOQ010000069.1:0-8746 GCA_049242885.1 Chitinophagaceae bacterium | reverse complement strand
TAAATTGCTTGATCATTATTAGCAGTTCTATTATCATCCCAAGTAATGATTATACCAGTTCCGCCATCACTGATTACTTGAGGATTACCTTGATTATTTGTTGCTGCTGCTGTAAGATTTATACCATTTGCTGCCCAACTTACTGTACCAGTACTTGTAATTTTTTGGGCATATATATCTGCATTTGTAGTAGCAACTCTAGGATCTTGCCAAACTGCAAAAACATCTCCAGTTAAACCTCCTTGAGGCAATAATCTTAAATTTGTTTGTATGTTGTTTGCCCTTACTATTTCTAAATCATTGGTCCAATTTTTTGCTCCTGTACTAATATTAAATGAATTGCAGAAATAATCTCTACTTGTACTAAAAGTAGCATTGTTTCTATCATCTTGCCAAGCAACCAAAATATTATTCATATCCATTAAACTAACAACAGGTACAATTTGATTACTCGTTGCATTACAAACAGGAATACCATTTGCTGTAAAAATTGGCATACCATTGTTTGCAAATTTTTGCATATAAATGTCTGTAACATTTGTTGAAGAATCTCTTTGATCGGCCCAAACAATTACACAACCACCATTAGCATCTGCTACAATAGCTGGTGCATTTTGATTTTTTAAAGCATTGCAAACTACTAAACCCTCATTTGCAAAAGCAAGTGTACCATTACTATTAATTTTTTGTAAATAGATATCTGAATTATTAGGGGTACTTGTATTTCTTAAATCACTCCAAGCTATCCACATTCCACCATTACCATCTCTGCAACTAACTAATTCTGACTTTTGTGTACTTGTACTAAAAGTACAAACTGGATTTCCAATTGTAGAGTTACCACTCCAATTTTGAGCTGACGCCAATAAAGAATTCAACATTAATATCGAAAATAAAATTCGCTTCATATAAAAAATTTCAACAAAAGTACTATTATAACAATTTAGAAACAAAAAGCTACAATAAGAAATTAAAGATATTTCTTTTATTGATATTCAAACACTTAGAACATTTGAACCCACTTAATCATAATTTGAGACTTGAAAAAAAGTATCAAATCATCATTTGAAGCGATAATTTTTTTTTATTTTAACAATTTGCACTCATTATCAAAAAAAATAAATTATGTACAAAAAATTTTCACTACTTGCTATTATAATTTCAATAGCACTATCTAGTTGTAGCATTTTTGGGAGATTAATATCTACTACTACTATTTCCCCAAATAACAGTTTTATATTGGGCAATAATGAGCACAACAGATTTACTGCAACTGCAAAAAATGTATCAAAACAAAAGTTAGACATATTTCTGCAACCTCTAAATGGACAACCAAAGCTGGTACAAACGCTCTTACCTCAAGAAACTGCCAAACTAAAAGTTCCAGGGAATACGGCAATTATCATTAAAAACAACTCCACCGATACAGTGAATGTGCAACTTAAAGTAAATGGAGATACAGGATTATCAATGGGATATAAAAATTAATTTAAACACTTTAAACGCATTTTTCCAGAAAAAACTCAAAAAAAAATTAAAATGAAAAAAATTAAAACAGTTTTAAATAAAATAACAACCCCAATTTCAATGCCCTATTGGTGGCAAGATGCATTTTTAGCAATTCCAAGAATTGTTTGTGGATTTTGGTTGGCTACTGAATTTGGAGCTAGCAAATTTGGGATGCCTTGGAGCCCAGTAGATAACAACTTAAATCTTTTTGAAGTAGCATATTGGTTCCCCACGGATGTAACAAAATATGGTGGCATTTTTAAAATGTTTCCAGTATTTTTTGCTTGGATGGGTGCTTTTAGTGAAGCTGTTGGGGGCATTTTTTTAATTCTTGGATTTCAAACAAGATTATTCTCTTTTTTAATCATTTGCACCATGTGTGTAGCAGCTTTTTGTCAACAATGGAGCAATGGATTATGGGCAATGTTAGCATCTTTAGGATTTCTTTGGTTATACATGTTTACATTTATTTTAGGCAGCGGGAGATTTGGAATTGATTACTTATTAACCAAAAAATCATCAAAAAACTAAATAAAAAACTGTATTCAAATAATAAAAAAAATTACAATGAAAAATAAAATCATCTTAGCAATAACTATTGCAATTAGTTTAAGTGCTTGTGTACAAAAAGCATTTTTAAAAACTGTAATTATTACACTCACAGTTCAAAATAAAAAAGATATAAAAAATGTAGGTATTCGTGGAAATGGAAATCCTTTAAGTTGGGATACTGATTTTCCAATGGAAGAAGTGGTTAAAGATAGCATGTATAAAGCTACTGTTCAAACAATGACAGCATATAAATTTGGTGAAATAAAATTTGTGGTTGATGGAGATTGGGAATTAAAAGAAAAAGATAATCGCAAAGTAGTTTTCAACGAAAAAAGTGATACTACTTTTTATAATGCCATATTCAACCAAAACTAAATTTTCAAAATATTAACTACGGTTTTAAACCAAAGTTTCTAATAAACTCTTCTTCAAATAACTAAAAAATAAAAATGAAAAAAACATTTATTCTAATTGTTGCTTTTTTTACAATTACTATTTCAAAAGCACAATCTTATAATTTTAAAAACTTTGATAAACTAGAATTCAACAATATCAATGGTTCGGTGGATATAGAACTAGCTAAAGATTTTAATATAGAAATTGTTGGTTTGCCAAAAAACAGTGACTTAATAACGGTGAAACTACTTCCAGAAAATAAGTTATCTATTACCTTAAAAAAAGGTTTGAGTTGGGATGCTATGAAAGATATAAGATTAATTATAAAAATTAGTATGCCCGAAATTTCAAAATTATCTAATAATTCAAATGCTAACATCAGCATAAATAATTTTACTGGAAGATATTTTGGCGTTGAAAATAATGGCAACGGAAATGTTGAAATTGAGGGAAATGTAGTTGACTTGCTAGATATTGAAAATAATGGAAATGGAGACTGCAATGCCAAACAAATTGAAGCAAAAGAAGTAAACATTACAAAAGTTGGGAATGGAGATGTAATTATAAAAACAAATGCAAACTTTAAAACTAAGCTTGCTGGCAATGGTGATGTTATAAATTATGGCAATGGAAAAGCTATAATGTTAAAGCAAAGTGGCAATGGAAAAGTAGTATATAGAAATTAAAGAAAGTAATAGATTATTTAACACTATTTGATTAATTGTGTAAGTAATAAAAATCTATTGGGTTCAACTGTTATAATGTTGAACCCTTTTTCTTTTTAAGAATTTGATGGAATAAACCAATTACATTAAAAAAAACTCATTAAGTTCCGTTTCTGTTTTAAACTTCACCTCTCTCGCTTTGCTTCCTACATTTGGACCAACAATTCCAGCTTGCTCTAATTGATCCATCAGCCTTCCAGCTCTATTGTATCCCAATTTCATTCTTCGCTGAATAAGTGATGTACTTCCCATTTGATTTTGTACAATTAATCTTGCAGCATCTTCAAATAATGGATCTCTATCGTTAACATCTAAGCCACCACCTTTTTCAAACTCCTTTTCATCCACAAATTCTGGTAAATAAAAGGGTTCAGGATAGCCTTGTTGGTCGCCAATAGCATCACAAACTTTTTCAACTTCAGGTGTATCAACAAATGCACATTGTAGCCTTGTTATTTCTCCATTGTAACTTATTAGCATATCCCCTTTTCCTATTAATTGCTCAGCACCACCTGCATCTAAAATTGTACGACTATCAATTTTACTACTAACTTTAAATGCAATACGAGCAGGGAAGTTTGCCTTAATTGTACCAGTAATAATATTTACACTTGGACGTTGTGTAGCAATTATTAAGTGAATTCCAATAGCCCTTGCCAACTGTGCTAAACGAGCAATTGGCATTTCAACTTCTTTACCAGCAGTCATTATAAGGTCTGCAAACTCATCTACAACCAAAACTATAAATGGTAAATACTGGTGCCCTTTTTGTGGGCTTAACTTTCGTGCAACAAATTTTTCATTGTATTCTCTAATGTTTCTGCAACCAGCTTCTTTAAGTAAATCGTATCTATTATCCATTTCTATACACAATGCATTTAAAGTATAAACTACTTTTTTAGTGTCTGTAATTATACTTTCTTCTTCGCCTGGTAATTTTGCCAAGAAATGTTTTTCAATGGTACGATACAAGCTAAGCTCTACTTTCTTAGGGTCAACTAATACAAATTTTAATTGAGATGGATGTTTTTTATAAAGTAATGAAACGAGTAGGGTATTTATACCAACAGATTTTCCTTGCCCCGTAGCACCTGCCATTAACAAATGTGGCATTGTTGCTAAATCTACAATAAAGTTTTCGTTGTCTATTTTTTTACCAATTGCAATTGGTAAACTAAAATTGCTGTTCACAAACTTATCGCTTTGCAATAAGGTTTTCATGCTTACAACAGTTTTTTTAATATTTGGTACTTCAATACCAATGGTACCTTTTCCTGGTATTGGAGCAATAATACGAATACCAAGTGCAGCAAGACTTAGTGCTATATCATCTTCCAAATTTTTAATTCGAGAGATTCGCACACCAGGTGCTGGAACAATTTCATACAATGTAACTGTTGGCCCTACAGTTGCAGCAATTCGTTGTATTTCTATATCATAATTTTTTAGAGTACTAATAATTTGATTTTTATTAGTTTCTAGCTCTGTGGGGTCGTGTACAATTTTTTCGCTACCGTGCGTTTCTAATAAATCTATGGTAGGATATTTATAATGGCTTAAATCTAAAGTGGGTTCATACAAAGTATCAAGACTACCACTTTGTTTTTCCAATGTTGTTTCTTCAATTTCAGTTTCAAATTGCTCAACTTCATTTTCCAAATTGTTATCTAATATATCATCTTCAACAACTTCATTTATTTGTAATGATAAGTTGGATGGAGTTGGATTTGAATGTTCAACTTTATGTTCTAAAACAATAGGTTCATCAACTGGTGCTTGCACTTCAACAGGTTTTTGAATTACTGGAACTAAATCTGAAGCATATTTTTCGTTGATGGTTAATGGAGATTCCTCAAGGGTTAACTGGTTTTGTTCATCAATAATTTCCTCTTTTTCAAAAACCTCAAATTCAATGTTTTTTTGTTCTTCAACATCAATTTGTAATGGAGTTTTTAACTCAGATTTTAACTTATTAGTTACAATTGGCAAACCATTTTCATCTACATCCACTTTGCCTAATTTTATAGCATCCAATTGTTCAATCTCTTGCTCAATTTCATTTTCAATAGTTTGATTATTCTCCTTTTCAAAAGTTATTGTGGATATTTCTTGCTCTTTACTAGCTTCCTTTGGTTTTGCTTTAGCAAAATTTGGCAATTTAAATGTTGGATTAAAACGCCAAATTAAATAACTAAAAAAGGCTAAAAACAATACACTTCCTGTTCCAAAACTACCTAACCATTTTACAAGCCATGCACTAGAATATTCTCCCACAGCTCCACCCCAACTAAAACTATTTTGTGGTGCAATAAATGCAAAGGAAGTAGCCAAAACTACTAAGCCTACAACTAAATACTTTATATTTCGTTGAATAGAAAATACCTTTTTGCCAACCAATAAATTTATCCCTAAAACAAAAAATAAACTAGACAATAAAATGCTTGCCATTCCAAACCCATTGTACACTAATTGATGAGCTATAAAAGCACCTAATACACCCAACATGTTGTGTACTTTTACATCTTGTGTTGCAAAGATTTTTACTCCAAATTGATGCACTACGTCTTGATCTTCTTGCCAACTAAACAAATAAGAAATAATTGCTATAAATACAAATACGGCTATAAGCAAACTTATTGCACCCAAAATTTTAGTTGTACGCTCGTCTTTTACTACTTCATCAATAGTAACTTCTACTTCTTTATCCTCATGCAAAACTTCAGGATTAGGTGGTGGTGGAGTTTTTGCTTTTAATTTATTGCCCATGCTTTACCAATATAAATTTTGATGTAAAGTAGAGATAAAATAAAGATTGTAGTACAATTGTGGATTAGTTGTTTAATAAATGCTTGATAAACAACAAGAATTACTAGTTTAAACTAACGCAACTTATCAATTACAGAAGATAGTTCGATGTCCTTTTGAGTAATTTTGTTGCCAGCATCGTGGGTTGTAAGCCAAATTTCAACTTTATTGTAAGTATTAGTAATAGTTGGATGATGATTAGCTCTTTCTGATTCAATGGCAATTTTAGTAATAAAAGCAAATGCTTCTACAAAATTTGAAAATTCAAACTTTTTATACAATTGTTCATTTATAGTTTGCCACATTGTTAAAGTTTTTTAAAATAACAATCTTTTGAATTAATGGTTGATTTAGTAAATTCCATTACATTCAAAAAATCAATATGTGTTTCTTCTAAATCAATATTGTAAAGGATTTCTACAACACCCATTTGCTGTAAAAAGTTTTTATTTTCTTCAAATATAAAACGCCCTACTTTATAGTCTCTAAACTTAGGTATGGTGTAATTTATTTGCACAATTGCTTGTCCAGCTTGGTTTAAGTGTGCTACAAAAATATTTGCAAGCTCCATATTCCTTAGTACAACAAAACTTATTGAATTACTAGAACTTTGCCATTTAAAATTTGGAAAAAAAGATTGAATATCAGTTGAATAATGCTCCAAAAAATATTTACCTAAATTGTTTTCATTTGTTATTTCTACTAATTTAAACTGCTCTTGCTTATTGTACAACTTATAGAGTTGATATACATTTATAAAAAGTAATCCTCCATTGGCAATAATTACAGGAATTGCAGGAATAAGCAAACCATAAGCTATAAAAAATAAGTTTCCAACTACATTAAACCATCTTGCTTTGATAGTATTTTTCACCATTAAAGCAAAAGCCAAACAAATTGAAGCTAAATAGCCAATGGATACAATCATACTTTAAATAAACTAAACAACGTTAAAGTAAACAGTAAAAAAGTGTAATGCTAAGGCTGTATATTAATAGATAATATGTTATACGCTAATACTATCCAATTATACAACACTTAAATTTTCTAAAAAACTTATTTTTTTAACTGGCTATGTACAAATAAGCTTGTAATACTTTTATTTTCATAAGCATTACGTATAGCTATTGCAAATAAATCGGCTACTGAAATAGTTTTAATCTTTGGTGATTCTTTTCGTAAAGGTATTGTATCACAAACTACCAATTCTTCAAGCACACTACTTGCAATATTTTCGTAAGCATTACCACTTAAAACTGGATGTGTACAAAAAGCCCTTACACTGGTAGCTCCTTTTTCTTTAAGTAGTGAAGCACTTTTAGCTAAAGTACCCCCTGTATCGCAAATGTCATCAATCAACACAACATCTTTCCCTGCAACATCACCAATTACCACCATACTAGCAATTTCATTAGCTCTTTTTCTATGCTTATCACAAATTACCATGGGAGCGTTAAAAAAACTAGCTAGTTCTCTCACTCTGTTGGTACTGCCAACGTCTGGAGCTGCAAAACACAGATTCTTTAACTTTAAACTTTCTATATATGGAATAAAAATGGCTGAGCTATCTAAATGATCCACAGGAATTTCAAAAAAAGCTTGAATTTGAGGAGCATGTAAATCCATTGTAATTACCCTATTTGCACCAGCAGCCTCCAACAAAGTAGCCACAAGTTTGCTGCCTACAGCAACACGAGGTTTGTCTTTTCTATCCTGCCTACTATATCCATAATAAGGCAAAACAGCTACAATTTTGTATGCACTTGCTCGTTTAGCAGCATCAATCATAAGCAACAATTCCATCAAATTATCAGTTGGTGAAAAAGTACTTGCAATTAAAAAAACATAATCGCCTCGGATGCTTTCTAAAAAAACAGGCTGAATTTCGCCATCACTAAATTTTTGAACATTGATTTTACCTAAAGGACTACCAAAACTCTTGGCTATTTTTTGTGCTAATTGTTGCGACCCTGTACCAGAAAAAATTTTTATTGACAGATTCATAAAACAGTATAGGTGGCAAATGTAAAAGTCCTGATTTTAATAATCACATTTAAATTAAACATTTGCTAAAAAAAACATAATTTTTTTTTTATTTTTCCATAAGCATTCAACCACATATATATTTGTTGCTACGATTAAAATAAATTAATGAAGCAAATTTCTACTTACCTAAATATTTTTCTTTCAATTGCAGTAGCAGTTCTATTTTACTTACATTTTAGCGAAAAGAAAAAACAAAATTCCAATACAAAGCCTTCTGAAAACAAAGCAGTAAAAGTTGCTTATTTTGAGCTAGATAGTATTCAAAACAATTATGGATATTTTAAAGATGTAGTAGAAGAAATTAACCAAAAAGAAAAAAGAGTTAAAGATGAATTAACTAAAAAGAAAAACGATTTTCAAAATTTGTATATTAAATATAGCCAACAAGCTAAAACAATGACTCCAGAGCAATATGCAGCTGCTCAAAAACAACTTGAAAACATGCAACGTGAAATACAAATCGAAGAACAAAATAAAGGTGGAGCATTTAGTGAAGAAACAAGAAACAGCTTGGTAAAAGTTAAAAAAGCAATTGAAGATTACATCAAAGTTTATAACTCAAACAAATACTATACCATAATACTAAGCAATAGCAGTGCAGCGGAATTTATGTATTATAAAGACAGCACAATTGACATAACCAAAGATTTAATTAAAGGCTTAAATGAAGATTATGCTAAAACAAAGAAAACCGAT
This sequence comes from Chitinophagaceae bacterium, assembly GCA_049242885.1. Taxonomy (GTDB): domain Bacteria; phylum Bacteroidota; class Bacteroidia; order Chitinophagales; family Chitinophagaceae; genus CAIVPM01. The sequence continues at coordinate 17 of JBMLOQ010000069.1, read as the reverse complement.
AAGTAGTAAAAAATTAA
>JBMLOQ010000068.1:0-18087 GCA_049242885.1 Chitinophagaceae bacterium | reverse complement strand
TAAATATTTCTATTCTTCTTCTAATCTATGAATAGCCCAATTTTTAGTTTCAAACATTAATGTGGTGTTTAGCTTTTGACGTATAGCAAACTGATTTAAATTATACTCATTTAATACAGTAAAACCTCTAAGCCTATTACTATCTTTTGCAACACACATATATTTTACGCCAAGCTTTGGATTTTCTACAGCAGTAATAAAGGTTTGATTAGTAGGCAAAATAGTTGACTCTAAATTTCTTAATTGTGCCACTATTGAATAAGCAGCTGCATCATCTATCAAAATTTTATTCTCCTTAGTAGCTAATCCTGAAATATAATTTGCAATTCTAAATTCTTCAGTAATAGTTCTTTCACCCCTCCATTTTGCTGCACCTTTTACAGCTGCAAAAAAAGCAATTTCTTCTTTATCACTTGTTCTTTTAAAGTAAACAATACCAGTATAAATGTTTACAAGTGCTACTAGCATAATCAAAGGATAAATTACTTTACTTGTATATTTTTTTCCTGCATAGTAATAAATACCAACTAATGCTAATATTAAAAAGATTAAATAATACTCAACCGTAAAATAGGTTTGATTATCAAGCAATAAAATACTTATAAAAATGAATGGAGCCAATAAAGTAAGCAACTCATAAATTTTGCCTTTAAACATTATAAATACAGCAATCATCAAAGGCGTAAGCAATAAAATGTAAGATTGAAAAATCAAATGATTTTGAGATAAAATATTAGTACCCTCATTGCCTTGTGTAAATATATTACCCAAAGATTCTTTACCAGTTATAGACCAATTTGAATACTGACTGGTTAAAAAATAAGTACTATCACCAGCATGTAAATAATTTAATCCTTTAAACAAATACAAAGCTGCAATAGGCAGTAAAATAAATACTATATAAATGGCTATGGTACGATTTACTAATTTACGCCTTTGTGAAGTATTGTTTATAGTTTCGTAATACTGAGTAATTGGCGAGCCATATTTATTGTTTTTTAATCCATCTAACGCAACCAATACTATAAAAGGAATAAAAGCAAGTACTAACCAAATAAAATTGTAATTACAAAACACTAAAAAAGTAAGATAAATACTAGCCATTGATAAAGAGAAGGTTGTTTGTGTTTTGTAATAAATAAACAAACTTCTAAATACCAAATAGAAAAATAGCAAAACAGCTGCAACACCACGCCCAGAAGTTCCTGCAAAAATTAATCCTGGATGAAAAACAAACAACAAGCAAATCATTGGAATAAAAAAACGGCGTTGAATGCTAGTTCTTGAAAAATCCTTCAGTATTAAATAAAATAAAATAGTTGAAAAAACTGCAGCAGCTAAAATGGGTGCAAAAGGATAACCAAAAGCCACAAACACTAAGCTACTTAAAAAAACTATGCTTGGAAAAGTAGTACCTAAAGTAAGTATGGTATTGTCTTTGGTTTGTAAAAGCAATCTTATTTTCTCAGCCAAAAACAAAGATTCAGAATGTTCGTAGCCTGAACGATGTAATACCCAAGCCAAAATTAGATAATAGGCTAGTAAGATTAAAGCCAAAAAAATGGGTATATATTTTCTTAAGAATACCATAGTATTTTTTTTAATTGTTAGGCTAAAGCAGCACTAGCACTAGATTGTTTACTTAATCCATGATTTGTTTTTTCCCAATAAAAAGGTTTTGTAATTAATTGCCACAATCCTTTGTATGCAGCAATACTGTGCATTAACCAATAAACTGGATTTAACAAGGCAAATAATATTAGCTCGTAATAGCGTCTTTTAAACACAGCTAACATATTAATATAAATCATTAACACGTTTCCTGCAACGAAATTAAAGATTGAAAAATACAATACCCAATCTGGGAAAACTGCTTTTACACCAGAAATATTAAAAAGCAAATAAATTATAAAAAACAAAAGCAATATTGGATATACTAAAAAGGTAAAGGCTGTACCACCAATAAAAAAGTTGAACCCAAAAAATCCTGCCCAACCAATACGTCGAATCAATTTTAATGGATTTCTCATATGCACTAAATACGTTTGCATATAACCTTTAATCCACCTGCTACGTTGCCTAATCCAGTTAAAAGGTTCATTATTTGCTTCTTCATAGGTTGTACTCGCTAGTACACCTACTTTATATTGTTTTTCAAACACACGCACACCCAAATCGGCATCTTCTGTAACGTTAAAAGGATCCCAACTTCCAAGTTCAACTAATTTATCCATTTTAAAATGGTTACTTGTACCACCCAAAGGGATAGGAATATCCAAGGTTTCTAAGCCTGGCAACATATAATCAAACCAATATGAATACTCTAGCGTAAACATTTTGGTTAAGAAATTTTCATTCTTATTAAAGTAGTTCAATGCTCCTTGTAATACAACAAAGTTTTTTGGTAACTTATTAAATAGCAACACTGCTTTTTTAAGCTGCCAAGTATCTGGCACATCTTCTGCATCGTAAATTGTAAGAAACTCACCTCTAGAAAAAAAGATACCATAATTACAAGCTTTTGGCTTGGTTTTAGGCATCATAAAAGGTATTACAATTACTTCGAAGTTAGCTGGAAAGTCTAGCTTTCTTACAGCATTTAAGGTTTTGTCATCGTCTTCTTCGATTAACAATTTTACGTCGAGTTTATTTTTTGGATAGTTTAAACCACGTAAATTCCAAATCAACTTTCGAATTAATTTATCCTCTTTATACACTGGCAAAAGAATAGTATAAACGGGCAAATCATCATCTTTTACATTTGCCAACTCGTACTGTGGTATATCATCTTTTAATTCACTTTGCGAGCCTTTTAATGCTAGCCAAAGTTTAAATAAAATTGAAAATAAAAAGAAAAGACTAGCAGCAAGATTTACTGTTATGGTTGTAGCAATTGGAAAAACAAATATTAAACATATAACAGCAGCAATCAAACCAAAAATAAAAATCAACTGCGAATTTGTAAAGGTTATATGCCCTGAGTTTTCAGGATCCTTTTTGTATAAATGATAAACCGATTCGTTAACCAAATCAATACCTCTAAGTTTATGTGCTTGCCATGTAATATCTAAGTCATCGGCTGCTACAAACTTAATATTGCAACCAAATTTTATAGATAAAGTATTGTTTAATTTTTCGTCGAAAGGATCGGCTACTGCAACTACTAAATTGCCAAACTCATCTTTTTTTAATGGCAAATAAAGAAAAGAGTTTAACTGATGAATATCACACTGTTTCAAATATTGGTCATCAATTTCAGTAGTTCTTACATCTACAAACTCATACCCTTTTGCAGCTAAAAATTGTACATAATTTTTACGTGTAAGAAATCCAAAACACAAAGCCACTTTAATAGGAGCATAGTTATAAGTAGTAGCAATACTTTTAATTTCGCTAAGTTTTGCTGCTTCAAACTTTTGCTCACCAGCCATTACATCTATTGCGGTAGTTGACATAAAAAATGTGGTTTGTAGCTTTGTTAAATTTTATTTACAACATTCCCCCTCTATAAAAGAGAGGGAATGCAATTTATTTTTGATTTGTAATTATTAAATTACTGCGTCAGTTGCTTGTTTTACTCTTGATTTTACTGCAAAGTATCCTAGTAAAATAAGTACTAACAAAATACCTAATACCCAATACTTGTAGCTATTCCAAAATCTTTGAAATGCACTTGTTTCTCCTTTATAGCTTACAACTGTATTTTCTTCAGGTGCTTTGAAAAAGTAGTTGCTTAATCCACCACTATTTGCAATACAAACGTTACTTTCAATTTCAGTAAGCTGAGTACTAAAGTTTTTAATTACACTTAGGTAAGCATCTTTTGCAGTGCTATCGCCTAATGCTGTAATCATTAAAATAGTGCTTCCTTTTTCTCTAAATATTTGAGCTAAACCACTGTTGCTAAAGTCGCTTACAGAATAGTTCATTTTACCTTTTACATCTTTGTAGATTTGAAAGTTACTTTCAAAATTTACTGGTTTGTTTTCAAATTTTCCTGCAAAGGCATCACCTTTTTGTACTAAAGCAATTACATTGTAGCCGTTGAAATCTGTATTTGAGCTAGTAGTAATTAACTGAGGTACAATTAATTTATTATAGTTATTTTTAATTGGAGAATTTAATTGATAGTAAATTTCACCAATAGAACTTACTAAATTTTGACTTAATAATCCTGGAGATACAAATAATTTTGTTGGTGTTTTTCTAAACTCTGCTGGGAAGTTAAAGAAGCTAAAGAATTTATTTTCTCTTTCGCCTGCAAATGTTAATGTTGACATTTTTGTATTTACGAAAGCAAAGAAATTGCTAAATCCATCTTTACAAATATTTGCACCTGGATGAAAACGAAACTCTACTTCTAAAGTATTAAACTTAGATAACAAATAAGGTTTTAAATCAATGTCGTTAATAAAATTAGGTTTGTCTGACAATGAAGCATTATACACTAAGTTTTGATTTAAATATATGTTTATAAAACCTCTATCATCTGTTTTTAGCGTACTAAAATAACTTTCTATGTGAAATGTAAGTTTATTAGGAATAGCATTAAACTCAGTTAAAGAAAAATTATATTTTTTACGCAAAGCACCAATACCTTCCATCAATCCTGGGTCGCCACCTAAATCTTCTAAAGTAGTAACTAATGGAGAAGGATTATCTAAAGACACACTGCTAGGCTCGGCAGTTTGTATGATTAATTTCTCAGTAAATGCACTGCTTAATCTTTTATTGCTTGCTAAAATGTTAACTGCTTTTTTATAACCACTTACATCACCACCTGTAATTACTAGTACAAATCTTCTTTCGTTAAAACCACTTACAGGTACAAGTGCAATCATCCCCTGACCAGCAGACACGCTTGGCATATTTTGCTTTACAATTGCTGGCAATTTAGATTGCTCTCCAACTAATATTCCTCTTGGCAAAGCTGTATCCATGCCATAAGTTCCTGTATAAACTTCTTTACTACTAGCTGTTTGACGTAAAATAGCATATACCAATCCACCAGCTTGCAAATCATCTTCACTACTTACTTGTGGTGTATATACACTACTATATTCTTGCATCAATTCTTTTATACTTCTAGTAAAGGCTAATGTACCGCTACCAACTTTTGTGATGTAAGAAGAGTTTCTTACAGCAATCCAACATGCTGGGTTGTCAACATCTTTACAATACTCATCACCAATACTCATTTTAGCAGCTATTCTTAGTTTTATAAAACGACCATCGGGTTGTAAATATTTTGAATTAAGTTTTACACTAAAACTCATTAAAGTGTCTAATGCACTAGCAATAATTCTTTGTGTAAACACAGGCTCGTCTTTTAAATAAACCACAACAAAGGAATTGTTTGGGTTTAATACTTGAGAAGCTCTAATGTTTAATACTACACTGCTGGCATCAATATTTTCGTCGGGGTTTACTTTTAAGAAGTAGCTCAACGATCCTGTGATACCTTGTATAGAGGCATCATCATAACCCATTGCTTTAAACGTGCGAGCATCTCCCGCTTGGGCCAAAGCTTGTGTAGCTACACATAAAATGGCGATTACTACTGATAAAATTTTCGATTTCATGGTATTTAATATTTACTGAGTACTAGGTAATTCTAATTTTAAATAATTACTATTATCATTGGTGAGGTTGTAATAAAAACTTCCACCTATTTTTTCAATTTCTACTTTTATGTTGCCCAAGCCTACATCATTTGCCAAATTAGTGGCTTGAGTTCCTTGTGTTTTATAATTCTCGGCAATTTCTTTGAGTTTTTCCCCACTATCAACTGCTGAATGACTTGTAATTTCCAACACAGCTTTTTCATTTATTTTATCCGCATTACAAGTAATTATAGAACTACTAGGAGAATAACGTAAAATATGTTGAATTATTATGTGAACGGCCTCTTCTATTTTATTTTTTTCTTGAAATACGTTATTTGCAGCTGGTGAAATGTTTAATTGGATACTTTGATCTTTCAAGTGAATGGTGTCAATTAAGTCAATTACTGTTGTTTCAACTACTTCATTCAAGTTTACTTTTTCTTTATTGATGCTTATATTTTCTTGTAAATTACTTGTTACTAAATTATCATCCAATATGGCACCTGTATCAACTTTAATTTCTTCTACTTTATTTATTGGAGCTGGAACGATTGCTTCTACTTGTTCAGCAATTTGCTCTTCTTTTTGTGCTACTATAATATCCTCATTTTTAGCACTATCAACAAACTTAACCTCATTTTCATCAACATTTTGCACTTCATCCCTTACTTGAGGGGCTTCAAGCTCCATTAATTCTTTAGCTTCTGGCTGTACAATTGTGCTTGAAACAAAATTTTGAACATCCGAAAATTCTTCTTTTGGTTTTTCACCTCTTAACAAACGAATGGTATCTTCTATTTCTTCGTGAATAGATTTTTTTGGCTTCTCTTTTGGAGCAGTTTCTACAATTAATTCACTTAATTCTTCTTTTTTATCGTCAACTATGGCTGCAATTTCTGGCTCCACTGCCTCAGCAATTACAGTTGGAATAATCTCCTTGTTATCTGAAACAATATTTTCTATTTCACCAACAAACTTTTCTTCTACACTGTCAACAATTTGTGGTGTTTGCCATTCAACAATAGGTGTGCTAATTTTTTCTTCAATTGGAGCAACAAACTGTTCAGTTTTTTCTTCTACAATCTGTGGCGTTTCCCATGCAACTATTGGCATGCTAATTTTTTCCTCAATTGGAGCAACAAACTGTTCGCTTTTTTCTTCTACAAATGGCTTAATAATTTTTTCTTCTAATACGGCTTCTGTAGATATTTCTTCTTTTTTATTACTAGCAACAGAATGAGGAAATTCCATTGATGAAATCTGCTTTGGAGGGAGTTCAATTTTACCATTAACTACCTGATTTTCAACTTCTTTACACAAACTATTAAATCTTGTAAAAGCTAAAAAACAAGCAATTAATGCCAAAGCCACATAAATACCTCCTCCACTTTCAATCATGGTAAGATACTTATCTGGTCTATTTTTAAATGCATAAAATAGTAAAATAATAATAAGCGAAAACAAAAAAATGTAAACCGAATGCATAGGATTCCATAAAACAGTATTATACACTATAAGTATATAAATGGCTAGCATTATAAAATATGGAAATGCATGCATACTTGGCACCATACCACAAATAATTGCTTGGATACCTACATTAATAGCAATAAACCAAGTGATTGTTTTTTCAAAACCCCAATGATTTTTTTTGTGAAGTGTATATACTAAGTAAGATAAGCCAAAGCCAATTAGTCTAAAAAAAATTAAATCAAGCCAGCCCTCGCTCAAAAAAAGATAATCTAATAAGAAATATAAAGGCAATGCAAACATGGTAGTCCACATTACTACATTACCATAATATGCACATTTTTTGTTTAATTCTGTATCAAAAACAGATTTATTGATATTTGCGTAATTAAATTTATACTTCTTGTACATATATTTGATTTCTATGCATTTAAAATCATTCAGTCCTGTGAAAAAAATAATATTCAACACCAAGCTGCTTGTTTATTGCTGCTTAACAGTAACTATTTTGCAAATAATATCTTGTACAAAAAAGGGATTTCCTACTACAAAAGAAATAAGGCTTAGCCTTGGAGGTGGTGTTAACTTAAGTCATTTTGAGCATACATGGAGTACTGCAGACGAAATTTTAAAAACCGACCTTACCCCTAAATTGCAACAAATTGCAAAAGATGGTTTTAGAACTGTGAGATTACCAGTGGCATTTGATTTATTTACTTTTGATAAATCTAGCACACTCCAACCCCAGTTACTAACGAAATTGAAAGACATTTATTATACATGTTATAATTTAAATTTAAAATTGGTATTAACTTTTCATTATGGTGTACTCGATGAAAACAGCCAGTACAATACAGAAATTGATCATGTAAGTTGGATTTGGAAACAAGTGCAAAAAGAATTTAAAGGACATGGATACGAATATCTATTCTTTGAAATTTACAATGAACCAACGATGAATAATGCAAAATGGAAAACAACTGCCGAAAAATTAATAAGCTACATAAGGCACGAAGACACCCAAAGAATATACATTATTGGTGGAAGCAACTATAATGGTATGAATGAGTTGATGGATATGGGCAAGCTTAAAGATGATAAACTGTTTTATACTTTTCATTTTTACGAACCATACATATTTACCCATCAAGGAGCAGATTGGACTAGCGACAAATCATTCATGTCTGGCTTTCCATACCCATATAAGCGTAGCAAAATGCCAAAATATAATAGCCAAGCCAATGGAACAATTGTAGAAAGGGATTACAAAAAATATTATTACGAAGGCACTTACGAAAATCTACAAAAAAGAATTACCCAAGTTGTTGATTTTTGTGATAAAAACAATATGCCTCTAATTTGTACAGAGTTTGGTGTAATAAATGTTGCTGATGCTGAATCTAGAAATAATTATATAGCTGATATTACTAAAGTTTTCAATAAATTAAAAATAAGAAGTATGGTTTGGGATTACGACCAAAAATTTGGCATAATGGATACTTCTACCAATGAAATTAAATTTAAAAGTATAGGAAAATGGCTGAAGAAAGCCAATAAATAGTAAATTAAACTAATGTATAACTGCCATGAACAGCAGCACTAATTTCTGAAATTAAGCTAATATCTTTTTCAATAGCATTGCCAACTACAATAATATCGGCACCTGCTTTACAATTGTTGTAAGCTTTTTCTGGGTTTACAATACCACCACCAACAATTAATGGCAACTCAATGCTAGCACTTACTTTTTGGATCATATTTTCTGTAATGGCCTTTTTAGCACCACTTCCAGCATCCATATAAATTAATTTCATACCAAGCATTTCACCAGCCATTGCTGTACACATAGCAATTTCATTTTTATCGCTAGGTATTGGTGTTGCATTTGAAATATAAGAAACTGTTGTAGGTGCTCCACCATCAATTACCATATAACCTGTAGGCATAATTTCTAAACCACTCTTTTTTACAAAAGGGGCACTTACTACATGCTGACCAATTAGCAATTCTGCATTTCTTCCAGAAATTAAGGATAAATACAATAAAGCGTCGGCATACTTACTTACTTGCGAAGGAGAACCAGGGAAAAGTATTACAGGAATATTGCAAGAAGCTTTAATTTGCTGAATACACTCGTCTAAATGACTGCTAATAACTAAGCTGCCACCTACAAAAAAGTAATCTACTTTTGCTGCAACGGAAATGGTTACAAGTTTTTCTATTGCAAAAGAATCAACCTTATCGGGGTCAATTAATACAGCAAAAGACTTTTGCTTAAGTTGTTTCTTTTTTAATATGCTATTGTATAAATCTTGCTTCATGCAATTAGTAAGGGTGCGAAGATGCAAAAAAACTTTTAATTTTTTATAGTTTTTAATAAGTGTAATACCAATTTATTACTTTTTTCTTCAATACCTTTTTTTTAGAAGATATATTGTTTACAAAAAAAGTTGCCTAAGGCTTAGAAATCCAATCCCAATGCAAAATAACCTATTGGCTTACCTTTAAATAATCCAAGCATTGGCCATGCTACATCAAACTTTACAAAATACCCTAATAAAGTGCTTCTTGCTCCAAAACCATAGCCTCCTGCAAAAGGACCAAGACCGCCGGCATCTATTTTTACATTAAAACCATTGGCACCAGGTATTACCTGAGTTGGTCGTTGTATTCCATTAAATTTACCATTCCAGGCAGTACCTAAATCAATAAATTGCACCAATTGAAAATTTCTAATAAAGGCATTATTAATTGGTTGATTAATTAGCGATGCAAAAACTGGTAAACGTAATTCGCTATTTATAACAATTGAATTGTTACCATTGGCTATATTTTGATTATAACCTCTCATGTTTAAAGCTAAGGTTTGAAAAGCATAAGTTTGATCTGCTGCAGGTTGGTTATTATTAAATTGTGGATTTAACCATCCATCTACACCACCTAAATAATATAACATTTTACGGCCACCCCAGCTAAAATCACCACTAGCTCTTAATGCCCAAATACAATTTCTGTAAATTGGGGTATATTTTCTGGCATCAAATCCTAAAATATAAGTTCCGTTTGGCACATCAACTTTCCAATCTTTTGCAGGCAAAATAAAATCGAAATATGCTTTCCAACGTATTCCATTCCAAATATTCATGGTTGGATTGCTAGTATTATCATGTATATACTCAATTCTAGACATTGCAGTATATTCATCTATATATGGAACAACAAGCCCTAAAGGATCTGGCTGTCCAGAAATTAAATTAAAAGGCTTAGTCGTAAATCTATCCCTTCGCATACCCAAAGTCATTTTTATGCTTCTAGCTTCATCAATAGGATAGGCTGCATAACCTTGGTATAAATTGGTAACCAATTTTGTATTATAAACCCCTGCTGCAGTGCCAGCACTTGCTTGCACTTGAAAAGCATTGCTTTGATTGGCTCTGTAATAAGTAAATCCAACATCCAGCCTACGTCTAAAATTTTCGTAAATAAAAAATACTTCTTTGTCTCTAAGGCTAAAATCGCTTCTAAAGCCTCCAACAAATCGTACATCTTCCATTAAATCTATTACACCTGCTCTAATGGTATTGTTAAAAGCACTACCATTACCTAATTGTATAGGGCCTTGTCCTCCACCATAAGGTTGAAAGCGATTAATTAAAATATTATTGGTAAAGCCTACTTGCAAATTATCTGCCTGAAACTTCATGCCAGTATTAAACAATCTCGTTTCGTTTTGCCTTACTTGTTTTGGCAAATTGGTATTGATAATTTTTTTGGTAGTATCTGGCTTTTCATCTTCAAACCCCGTTTGAAAAAAATCATTTTGCTTTATAACTGCACTATCAATTATAGGTTGATTATAACTAGTTGCTTTTCCTTTTACATCCCTAGTACTTTTTACCACTTGCTGCATATAAGTTGTAAGTGCAGGGTTTATGTTTCTTCGTTTTAAAGCATCTTCATTAATTTTTAGTTTATATACTAATTTCATATCTGCTTCTCTCCTAGTTTCGGTAAGAGAATTATTGTTTCCAGCAGTTCTACTATCAATTAAACTACTTTGATAATTGGTTATAGGGAAAGTATAGGTACTATCTTTATACACCTGAAAATAACTAATACTATCTGGCTCTGGTTTTCGCCAAGCCAACAAAGCACTATCTAATTCTTTAGCTGCTGGGTTTCTAATAATATCATCACCCACATAATATAAAGTATCTAATCCATCTCTTTGGCTACTAAAAAACCCTGCCCATCTATTTTCTATTCCATTTTCATCACTAACATAGGTGAAATGGAATGTATTGTATTGCATAGGCTTACGAGCATTGCCATACTTTACATTGGTAAGTTGAGTAATTTGCTTATTGGCTTTGGTATTTAAAATATCTACCAAAAAAATGTTAAACCTGTGTCTACTAGGTAAAACAGTATCGCTACTTGGTGCATTTGGGCTTGGTCTGTTACTAGCATATATAATGCCTGTGCGACCAGGAAAAGAAACCAAAACAGGGTCTAAATCGTCGTAAACATCATTAGTTATTTGCTCAAATTTTTGTTGGTCAATTTTGTAAGTGTACACATCTGTATGCCCATTTTTTACTGCACTCATTACCAAAGTGTTGGCATCGAGCATAAAATTGGCATCGAGTACTTGATCTACATCATTAAGTTCTTGCTTATTTTTTTTGTAATTGGCACCAATATCATAAGTAAACATTTTTGTTTTACCCTTTTCATAGTAAATACACAAAATATTTTTACCTTTTACATCCCATGCTAATATTGGGTAATTAGGATTTATATCGCCTTGTTGCACCCTTACACCTTGATGCAATAATACTTTTGGCTCAAAATTTTCGTAATAAATTACTTTATAAATACCTTTTTTAAATTGAGTAACCACATAATTTCTGTTTCTATCAAGTGGGTTTACATTGTATCTAAAATAATCTTCCTTTGAAATATCATCTTGAACTACGATGGTTCCTTTAGGCTGATTTTTTCTTTTTCTTAGCTCATCATAGTATTTGTTAGATTCAAATTCCATGAATTCAGCCAACACTTCTTTAAACTTCTTTTTGCAAATTTTTTGCGAAGCTGTATTTAAATTTTTATGAATACGAGAGAGGTATAAAAAGTAGGTTACATTTTCTTTTCTGTACTTTGTTGCCAAATAATTCCAAAAACTATGACCAGCCAATAGAGGTTTTTTATAAGCAAAATCGTAAAAATTTCTGTAGTCATCGTTTAGTAAAGCACTTTTTAAATCGTCATCGAGTTTGGTGCTCCAGTTTTCTCCAGCATAACTAATGTACCCATCAGTTAGCCATTTTGGTAAATCTAGCAATGCTTGATTGCTTGCAACTTCGCCCAAATCGTCTCCAAAAAGTTGATTATCTAGCAACGCTTTAGCAATACCTTGCCTTAATCTTATTCTTAAATTATTATGGTTTCCATCAAAATAAACAACAATTTTATTGTTGGGCAACTTGGTAATTCCGCCAGCATTTTGCCAATCTTGTCCTAGGCCAATGTTGCTTTGTCTTAATTCGTCGTAACTGTTGTAAACAAAAATATTTGCTTTGCGTTGCAAAGAATATTCAATAAAGCCTTCAATTTCAGGCAATTCTTCTTCGGCTAGCTTACTTACAAAAGCACCAAGCTCAACTCCACCTTGATTTACATAAGTATTAAAATTTTTGCTTTGGTAAAACTTCCACTTCATTTTTTTGTACTGAATTCTGTTTTTACCAAACTCCACTGCGTTTACTTGAGCATTTGTGTTTTGAACAAAAAATATAAAAACCAATGCTAATAATGTAGCTATTCTACAAATCATATTGTATTTAGTTGATGTTATTTGACGTAAAGATAAAGGCATAAAATTGCTAACCATAAATTTTATTACAAATGACAATTTTTTAATAAAAACAATTTCAAAAAAGTGAAAATATTGAAAATTCAATTTTTAATTTACATTGCAAAAAGCTCAGTTTTAAATAAACGCTACTTGATTTTCGCCAATTACCTACTTTTGTTATGATTAATGTTTATCATAATTTTGATAAAGTAGTGATTTTTTTAACCCAAAATCTAGAAAATGAGTGTTGATCTTTTAAAGGAAAAATGGAAAACCGTAAAATTTAACTTTGATTTTACACCTATAAACAACAATGCTTTACAAGTTTCTTCTTTTGGCAACATAAGAAGCGTAAGTGCTAATGATGGTAAGATTAACAATTTAAAAGGATCGGATATTAATGGATATAAAATTATAAGATTGAAATTTTATAAGCCAAGAGAAGCATCTAACAAACGAAAACTCACTATTCAACAAAACGAAATTATAAAAGAAGAAACCGTTTTACAGGAACTCGAAAACACTAAAAAGAAAAACAAAACTGCGGTTAAAGAACAGCAGAAAAAAGTAGCAGATTTAAAAAAGCTACTTTCATTAGCTTATGAAGCTGATAGAAAAGGTAGATGTGTGTATTGGCATTCACTAGTACACAGATTGGTGGCTGAGCATTTTGTAAAAAAAACCAGCAAAAAACAAACTATTGCATCTCATATTGATTTTAACAAAAACAATAATTCAGCAGTAAATATTGCTTGGATGACCAAGGAAGAGAACTTGGCACATCAAAAAAACAACCCAAATATTATTGCTGCATTTGAAAAAAGGAAACTACAAAATCCTGAAACCTTTAGTAGTTCAAAATTAAAAATAAAGCAAATTGTTGAAATTAAGCTACTATTAGCTCAGCTTAATAAAGTAAGCGAATTAGCTAAAAAATTTAAAGTATCCGAAACACAAATTAGAAGAATTAAAAGTGGCGAAAATTGGTCGGGTATTTCAATTCAAGCGTAGCTTAAACAATTTATTTAATAATTAATAATTGTAATTGGGTTAAGTGTTATTGATATTCGCCAAAAACACTTCTTAAGCAATCTGCAATTTCACCCAAAGTACAATGGTTTTCTACTGCTTCAATTACCAATGGCATTAGGTTTTCTGTACCTTTTGCTGCAGCAGTAATTTTTGCAAAACTTTCCTCAACTTTTGTTGCATCTCTTTTGCTTCTAAGTTCTTTTAAACGATTAGATTGTATAGTTCTTATGGTTTCGTCAATCTTAAAAATGGGTGTTTTATTTTCCTCTTTTACTACAAACTTATTTACACCAACAATAATTTTTTCGTTGTTTTCAATGGCTTTTTGATACTCATATGCACTTTTGGCTATTTCGTTTTGCATAAAACCCTCTTCAATTGCTGCCACACTTCCACCCAAAGCATCAATTTGTTTTATTAGTTCCCAAGCTTTTGTTTCCACCTCATCTGTGAGTTTTTCTACAAAAAAACTTCCAGCTAAAGGATCTACTGTATCTGCAACCCCACTTTCAAAAGCCACCACTTGCTGTGTACGCAAAGCAATACGTGCAGCTTCTTCTGTAGGTAAACTTAAAGCTTCATCAAAACCATTGGTATGCAAACTTTGAGTGCCTCCTAATACAGCTGCTAGGGTTTGTATGGTAACTCTACTAATATTATTTTGCGGTTGTTGGGCAGTTAAAGTGCTTCCACCAGTTTGAGTATGAAACCTAAGCATCATAGCTTTTTCATCGGTTGCACCTAGCTCTTTCATCATTTTTGCCCACATTCTTCTAGCAGCTCTAAACTTTGCTACTTCTTCGAATAAATTATTATGGCTATTAAAAAAGAAACTCAATCGTTTCCCAAAAACATTTATATCTAAACCTTTTGCCAAAGCTGCTTCTACATAAGCTTTTCCATTGCTTAGGGTAAAAGCAATTTCTTGTACAGCGGTGCTTCCTGCTTCACGAATATGATAACCAGAAATAGAAATGGTGTTCCATTTAGGAAGTTGTTTACTGCACCATTCAAAAATATCTGTAATTATTCTCATACTTGCTTTTGGAGGATAAATGTATGTTCCTCTTGCAGCATATTCTTTCAAAATATCGTTTTGAATTGTGCCAGTAATTTTGTTTAAATCAGCACCTTGTTTTTTTGCAAGTGCAACATATAAAGCAAGAAGAATAAATCCTGAAGCATTAATTGTCATGGAGGTAGAAACGTCTTCTAATTTTATATCCTTAAACAAGCGTTCCATATCTTCCAAACTATCAATAGCTACACCAACTTTTCCAACTTCTCCTTCTGCCAAATCGTGGTCGCTATCGTAACCAATTTGTGTAGGCAAATCAAAGGCTACACTCAACCCATTAACACCTTGTGACAATAAATAATGATATCGTTTATTGCTTTCTTCGGCTGTACTAAAACCAGCGTATTGCCTCATTGTCCAAAGTTTACCTCTATACATATCAGGCTGAATACCACGTGTAAAAGGAAAAGTTCCCGAAGCTTCTAAAACTGGAGAATTTACAACATCATCAGGTGTGTATTGTTTTTTTATTTCGATACCAGAATCGGTAAATATTTTTTTTTCCATTACTCAATCGTTAAAGTATAAATGTAGTATGCAAAAGTAAAGCTTGTTATCTAGGAAATCACGATTAAATAGCCTTGGTACTGAAAACATAATATTTATTGCTAAAATCAAAAATTTTAAAACTCTAAATTTGTTGTAAACTAACAAAATGAAAGAAGGTGAAGCACTAAGCATTCTGTCAAAAAAATATGATTGGATTATAAACACTATTACTGTTTTAAAAAGTGGTTTAATTAATCAAACCATAAAAGTAGAAACCAAAGACTGCAGTTACATTGTACAACAAATAAATACAAATGTATTTAACAACCCATATGCAATTGATGAAAACATAAAGCAAATTGGAGCATACTTAAAAACAAATTTTCCTAGTTACTCGTTTGTAAATCTTGTACCTTGTACGCAAGGCAACACATTACATGTTATAGATGAAAAGTATTTCAGGGTATTTGAAATTGTAAATGATTCTAAAACAATTGAAATAGTTGAAACCGAACATCAAGCCTTTGAAGCTGCAAAACAATTTGGAAAGTTTACTTCTTTGCTTCATAATTTTCCTTTGAATAAATTACACACTACTCTATCAAATTTTCATAATCTTTCGTTGAGATACAACCAATTTTTAAGTGCTTTAAAAAATGGCAATAAAGATAGAGTTATGCAATGCAAAAGTTTAATAAAAAGTGTAGAAAACAATGTAAACATTTGCAAAAAGTTTAATTATTTTGTAAGTAATAAAAATGCTTTACAAAGAGTTACACATCACGATACAAAAATTAGCAATGTACTTTTTAACTCAGATGATAATGCTATTTGTGTAATTGACCTCGACACAGTAATGCCTGGATATTTTTTAAGTGATGTTGGAGATATGATAAGAACTTATGTTTCTCCAACAACGGAAGAAGAAAGCAATTTTGATAAAATTTTGATTAGAAAAGAATTTTTACAAGCCATTAAAGAAGGCTATTTACAAGAAATGCAATTTGTACTTACTCCATTTGAAATTGAACATTTTTTCTTTGGAGGAGAAACTTTAATTTTTATGCAAGCCTTGAGATTTTTAACAGATTATTTAAACAACGACATTTACTATTCCACAACTTACAAAGAACAAAATTTTGTAAGAGCAACTAATCAATTAAAATTATTACATGAATTACAACTTAGTATTTAATTGTACCAAAAATGGGTTGTCGGGTTTTCCATTTACCTCTTGTAAAATCTGGGATATTCATTAACTTACCACCTGACTCAATCGACTTTTCTGATAATGGCGTAATAGCATAATAAGTTGCCAAATCATATACATCTAGAGGAAACTCAGTTTTAGTTTTAATACAATGTATAAAATCATTGATTACAAAAAAATCCATACCACCATGTCCTGCACCATTGGAATCTGTAGAAAATTTTTCCCAATATGCATGATCATGTTCTGTTAAATAAGGTTCTGGATTTTCCCATTTATGTGGTTTACTTTTTCCTTCTAAATATATGAAACCAGCATTTAACTGAC
The DNA here is from genome assembly GCA_049242885.1 of Chitinophagaceae bacterium. Classification (GTDB taxonomy): domain Bacteria; phylum Bacteroidota; class Bacteroidia; order Chitinophagales; family Chitinophagaceae; genus CAIVPM01. The sequence continues at coordinate 1,015 of JBMLOQ010000068.1, read as the reverse complement.
CAGCACTATAATCTTGCCAAATACCATCTGTTCCTTGAACTCTAAAACCTAAATTGTATGGTCGAGGGTTGTTAGTATCGTGTGTAAGTATGATTGTTTCTTGATTTGCAGTCTGTATTTGAGTGGTTACAATATCACCCAACTTAAAATTTATAGCTGCATTTGGATGTTTTTCTCCACCCTTATTATGATTTACAATGTACTTATGCAATCCCTTACTTTTTGTAGCAACTGATGAAAGTTTGGTTAGCCTATTGCCCCTATTTATATCAAGCATTACAGCAATTGGCCCTAAACCATGTGTAGGATACAATTCCCCATTTCTATCAATACTGTGTTGCGTTCTCCATTTTGCTTCACTGTAGCCTTTTTCGCCAAACTCTACCCCAGAATTATAAGGTGTTACTCCATCATTAAATTTTACACCTCTTAAATCGTGTTGATAACCTCCTTGCATATGCAACAACTCACCAAAAAATCCCTTTTTAACCATATTAAAAACTGCCATAATATCCCTTCGATAACAAACATTTTCAAGTATCATTACGGGCATACCTGTTTTTTCACTTGCATTTACAATATCCCAACAGTCTGCCAGTTTTATGGCACCACAAACTTCAACTCCTGGAATTTTTTGTGCATTTAAAGCATCAATAGTTTGTTCAGCATGCCACTCCCATGGTGTAGAAATAATTACAGCATCTACATCACTACTTTTTAGCAAATTTTTATAGTCATAGTTACCATTACTAAAAACTATAGGTTTATTAGCTCCAACTTTTTCAAAAGCATTTATTGCTTTTGAAATCATATTTAAATCTGGATCTGCAATGGCAGTAACTTCTACATCAGTTCTTCTTAGTAATGCATCTAAATGATTTTGACCACGAAGCCCAACCCCAATAAGCCCAATTTTTACTTTTGAAATGTTGTTTGAAATGGTTTGTGCAATGCTTTTATTAAGCAATAATGAACCAGTAGCTAATATGCTTGATTGTTTTAAAAAATCTCTGCG
>JBMLOQ010000067.1:0-9660 GCA_049242885.1 Chitinophagaceae bacterium | reverse complement strand
CAAAAGAAAAAAAAGCTACAATTTTTGCTCAGCATGGTGGAAATGCAGCAAACACTGGTTCTATTGAAGGTCAAATTGCTTTACTTACTGAAAGAATTTTAGACATCAGTAACCATTTAAAAATCAACAAAAAAGATTTTTCTTCACAAAGAGGATTAATGAAAATGGTAGGTCAACGCAAAAGATTATTAAGTTATATGCAACGTACCAATTTAATGGGCTATCGTGCATTATTAGAGAAATTAGGCTTAAGAAAATAATCCTTAGCATCCGACGAAGTCGGAGAATAAGGAATTTTTGATTTAACCTAAGAGTCAATAAATATTATTATTCCCAACTTCTATAAAGGTGTTGGGAATTTTGCATTTATCACAATTTATTTAACCGAATGTTTAATTGAGTATATCTTCAAGAATAGTCAATTTTAATGTTCAATCTACAATTTTCAAAATGTTATCACAACCATTACAATCAACTTTTGTATTACCAAATGGTGCAGAAGTTTCAATAGAAACTGGTAAACTAGCTCGTCAAGCAGATGGGGCAGTTACAGTTCGCCAAGGCAATTGTATAATTTTGGCTACAGTAGTGGCCAATAAAGACCCAAAACCTGGGCAATCATTTTTCCCTTTAAGTGTGGACTATCAAGAGAAATTTGCAAGTGCTGGTCGAGTTCCTGGGTCATTTTTTAAAAGAGAAGCTCGTTTAAATGATTACGAAGTATTAACAAGTCGTTTAATCGATAGAGCCTTAAGACCACTTTTTCCTGAAGATTATTTTTGTGATGTACAAGTGTTGTTATCACTTGTAAGTAGCGACAAAGAAGTAATGCCAGATGCCTTAGCTTGCCTTGCTGCAAGTGCAGCTTTAGCTGTAAGCGATGTGCCAATTAAAGAAGTAATTAGTGAAGTAAGAGTTGCTAAAATAAATGGAGAATTTGTTGTAAATCCTTACCGCAGTCAGTTAGCCAATGCATCAATGGATTTCATTATTGCTGCTACTGAAAAAAACTTGATGATGGTAGAAGGTGAAGGTAAAGAGTGCAGTGAAGAGGAGTTGGTAGAAGCTTTACAAATTGCACATGATGCTATAAGAGTGCAAATAGCAGCTCAACAAAAACTTAGAGATTTAAAAGGGATTACAACCAAAAGAGAATACACTAAGCCAGCCGAAAACGAAGAAGTAAAGGCAAAAGTTGCCGAGCTAGCTACACAAAAAATTTATGAAATAAGCAAAAAAGCAAGTGCAAAAAACGAGCGTACCGAAGCAATTGATGCTTTAAAAAACGAGGTTATTGCTGCTTTTGGCGAAGATGCAACTGATGAAGTAAAAGCTTTTGCAAAAAAATATTATTACGATTTACAATGGGAAGTTGTAAGAAATATGATTTTAGACGATAGAATTCGTTTAGATGGAAGAAACTTAACAACTGTACGTCCATTAGCAATGGAAGTAAATCCATTGCCAGGACCACATGGTTCAGCTTTGTTTACACGTGGGGAAACTCAAAGTTTAACTACTGTAACCTTAGGAAGTAAACTGGATGAGTTGTTGGCCGAAACTGCTGCAACTAGCGAATATTCTAAATTTTTCTTACACTATAATTTCCCACCATTTTCTACAGGTGAAGTAAAAATGATGCGTGGTGCTGGAAGAAGAGAAATTGGACATGGAAATCTTGCCATGAGAAGTTTAAAACAAATGATGCCAAAAGGAGATTATCCATACACAACTAGAATTGTAAGTGATATTTTAGAAAGTAATGGCTCATCATCAATGGCAACTGTTTGTGCGGGTAGTTTAGCATTAATGGATGCTGGTGTACCTTTTCCTAAGCATGTAAGTGGCGTAGCAATGGGCTTAATTACTCGTGGTGATGGCAAATATGCCATTTTAACAGATATTTTGGGTGATGAAGATCATTTGGGTGATATGGATTTTAAAGTTACTGGCACAAGAGAGGGTATTTGTGGTGTGCAAATGGATATTAAAGTTGATGGTTTAAGTATGGATGTAATGCGAGAAGCTTTAAACCAAGCAAAAGCAGGACGCTTACATATTTTAGATGCTATGTACGATTGTATTCCTTCTCATCGTGGAGATTACAAGCCTCATACACCTAGAATGGTTAAAATAATAATTGATAAAGAATTTATTGGTGCAGTTATTGGGCCAGGTGGTAAAATTATTCAAGAAATACAAAAAGTTACGGGTACAACCATTACAATTGAAGAAATTGGCAATACCGGTGAAGTATCTATCTTAAGTAATCAAGCTGATGGAATGCAACAAGCTATTGATTGGATTAATGGAATTGTAGCTGTTCCTGTAGTTGGAGAAATTTACGAGGGTACTGTTAAAAGTATTAAAGAGTTTGGTGCATTTGTAGAATTTTTACCAAAAAAAGAAGGTTTGTTACACATAAGTGAAATAAGCTGGAAACGCCTACAAACTATGGATGGTGTTTTAGAAGAAGGCGAAGTAATTAAAGTAAAATTATTGGACGTTGATCCTAAAACTGGTAAGTTTAAATTAAGTCGTAGAGTACTTTTAGATAAACCAGAAGGATATGAAGAAAGACCACAAAGAACTGATAGACCTGATCGTCCTAGATTTGATGATAGAAGACAAGGTGGAGGAGATAGGGATAGAAGATTTAATAACGATAGAAGACCAGATAATCGTGGTCCAAGAAATAACAATGCCGATAACGATAATTTTGTAAACAATAATTTAGGTGGAGAAAAAAATAATGAAACTGGTGAAAATACTAGTGATGCTCCAGCTAATGATTAGTTAGACTTAATTTAAATTTGAAAAAGGTTTTTTAAAAGATGCTACTTTTAAAAAACCTTTTTTCGTTTCTATAGATTAAAAATTTAAATTATGGGTTGATAGAAAACACAGATTAATCTCTTAACAAAGATTCAAGTGGGCTAAAGTTTTGCACGATTTTTATTTATAATTCAAAAATGGATTATAAAAAATACTTTTGTAATAACACTTCAAATTTTCTTTAAGATTTAATAATTAGTTTTAACATTTAGAGTCAGACTATTTTAAAATTAATCTGAGAAAATGGCTTAAAGTAATTGTTCAAAAAAATACACAAATGAAAAAAATACTACTAGGGGCTACATTACTAAGCATAATTGCTTGTAATAATGCCAACAACAAAACAAATAATAAAGACACTACTGTAAAAAAGGAATCATCACAATCACCGGGTAGTATTATTAAGCTCGATAGTAGTAAGCGTTACATTTTTTTAACTTGGGACGATAGTCCTCAGCCTCCAGGAACCACAGTGTCAAAAAATGTATTTAAACAACAAGGTATAAAAGCTACTTTTTTTGTTGTAGGAATGAACCAAGTGGGGCCACAAAAAAAGAGAATTATTGATTCTTTAAGAACAGAATATCCGCAGTTTTTAATTGCAAATCATAGCTTTTCACATGCTAACATAAATGGAAGAGATAACTATCCCTTATTTTACAAGCAAGTAGAGAGCACGTTACAAGATTTTTTAAAAAACGAAAAAGAAATGCAAGTGCCTGTAAAAATTATTCGCCTACCAGGAAATAATGCTTGGGTAAATAAAGGACAAATACAAGGACCAAAAAGCACATTAGCTGTATGCAAAGGTTTAGATAGTATGGGTTTTAGCGTAATTGGATGGGATGTAGAATGGAATCAATATAAAGGAGTGCCAAAAGAATCGGTTGCCGAAATGATTAAAAAAGTTAATAGTAAGTTTGATGAAGGCAATACTTACGAACCCAATTGTGTGGTTATTTTATCGCACGATAGATTGTTTGCTAAACCACAGTATGCAGATTCTTTATCTAAATTTATCGCAACACTAAAGCAAGATCCACGAAATGTTTTTGAAACTATAGATCATTTACCAATGGTAATGAAAAAATAGTTTAATTTTTATTTTAATAGAGTTTTTAGGGTGCAAATTTTAAGTAGCAATATTTATTATTTGCACTTCTTTTTTTAAGTCATTAAACACACTGGTTAGCTTTTCGGATTGGGTATGTGTAATAAATATTTGAATATTTGGTTGTTGTAAAATAATGTTTAAAAGTGAAGTAAGCCTTTGCTCATCTAATTTTTCAAAAATATCATCTAATAATAAAATAGGAGGCTTGTGTGTAATCGTTTCAATATATTGCCACTCAGCTATTTTTAGTGCAAAAAGTAAACTCTTTTTTTGCCCCTGAGATGCTATTTGTTTAAACTTATTTTTGTTTAATAAAACTTCAACATCGTCTTTATGAACGCCGTTAGTCGTTCTTTGTAAATAAATATCTTGTTGTAAGTTTTTATGTAGCAAATTCAAAAAAGTATCGTCTTTGAGTTGTGAAATGTAATCCAGCTCAATTACTTCCTTGCTTTTGGAAATTTGAGCATATAAATTGTTTACTGCCGAAATGAATTTTTCAAGAAATAATTTTCTTTGAGTATAAATGTAACTGCCTAAAAGCACTAATTGTGCGTTTAAAACTTCAATTAATTCAAAATTACTATTAGTATGGCTTTCCCATTGTTTTAGTAAGGCATTTCTTTGTTGCAATAGTGTATTGTAAGCAACAAGTTTTTGTAAATAAATAATATTGGTTTGTGATAAAATGGCATCAATAAATTTTCTTCTCACCTCACTAGTGCCATTTATAATTTCAACATCATCAGGTGCAATCATAACACAAGGGAATTTCCCCAAGTGATGGGAAAATTTTTCATAAGCTACATCATTAAAACAAATTTCTTTTTTATTGTTTTCTCTGAAAATTAAAGAAACCTTATCTTCTTTGTTATTTGCATTTAAAAACCAACCATCTATTCTATGCCCTTTTAAATGATGTGTAGTATTGCTACCATCGGCTCTATTAAAATAGCTTTTGCAGCAACAAATGCTATATATTGCATCTAAAATATTGGTTTTCCCAACGCCATTATTGCCACAAAAACACACAATTTCGCTGGTAAATTGTTGTGCAAAATGAGTATAGTTACGATATTGAATAAGTTGTATTTGGCGTAAATGACTCATGTTAAAATAAAAATGTGCATAAACTTCGACAATTTTACAGTCAGAAATTAAAAAATGTTTACAAAAAAATGTAAATATATGTTTTAAAACCCTACTTTTGCCGTCCGAAAATAAAGAAATAATAACAATGGCAAATCACAAAGCTACAAAAAAAGATACTCGTCAAGCAGCTAAACGTAGAGACAGAAATAGATATTATGGTAAAACTACTCGTAATGCTATTAGAGATTTAAAATCTATTGAAGATGTAACTGTTTACAACGAAAAAATGCCTAACGTTGCTTCTATGATTGATAAATTAGCTAAAAGAGGTGTAATACATAAAAACAAAGCATCTAATCTAAAAAGCAAATTAGCTAAGGCTAAAATTTCTGCATAATTTATTCTTTTGATTATATCAAAGCTGTTCAATTTTTTTGAACAGCTTTTTTTGTTGTACCTAGTTCAATGAATTTATAGTACTAAGCAAATTATAATATCAATAAAAATTATTAGATAAATTAGGCTTAATGCATATGTTTAAATTCAATTAGTATACCTTAAAATTGTGGATAAATTCATCTTAAAAAATACAGAATTTGTATGGTTTAATGATGCTAAAAAATTAACTTCGCAATCGTTAAGAAAAACTTATCAAATTCAAATCTGTAAAAGGTTTTATCAAAACGATTACAACATTTTTTCAAATAAAAATTAATATTTGTGAGCGACGATTTAAACAACAATTTACCTGAGGTAACTGCCGACAACGATAGAGTTATTCAGGTAAACATTGAAGAGCAAATGAAAACAGCCTACATAGACTATTCTATGAGTGTAATTGTAGGTAGAGCTTTGCCTGATGTAAGAGATGGGTTTAAGCCAGTGCATAGAAGAGTTTTATATGGAATGAGTGAGTTAGGGAACTATTCTAATAAGGCTTATAAAAAAAGTGCAAGAATTGTTGGAGAAGTAATGGGTAAATATCACCCACACGGCGATAGTGCAATTTATGACACATTAGTTCGTATGGCTCAAGAATTTACTATGAGACATACAATGGTAGATGGGCAAGGTAACTTTGGAACTCAAGATGGTGATCCACCAGCAGCAATGCGTTATACAGAGGTTCGTTTACAGCGTTTTGCAGAAGCAATGCTAGAGGATATTGAAAAAGATACTGTAGATTTTCAGTCAAACTTTGATGATAGCTTAAAAGAGCCTACAGTTTTACCAACTCGTATTCCTCAACTTCTAGTAAATGGAAGTAGTGGTATAGCAGTAGGTATGGCAACTAATATGATGCCTCACAACCTTAGTGAAGTTATTGATGGTTGTATTGCTTATATTGAAAATAAAGACATTACAGGCGAAGAATTAATACAATTTATAAAAGCTCCCGACTTTCCTACAGGTGGAATTATTTACGGAATGGAAGGTGTTAAAGATGGATTGCTTACTGGTAGAGGTAGGGTAGTGGTGCGTGGAAAATGTACTATAGAAACTACTGCAAAAGGTAGAGAACAGATTATTATTACAGAAGTCCCCTATCAAGTTAGTTTAGATGGATTAACTAATCAAATTGGAAGTTTAGTTAACAATAAAATTATTGATGGTGTAAGCAATGTAAATAACGAAAGCAGTAAACGTGATGGTACTCGTATTGTTGTAGAGCTTAAAAAAGATGCTATAAGCAGTATCATTATTAATCAGCTATACAAATATTCAGAGTTGCAAACTAGCTTTGGTATTAACAATGTAGCCATTAGTAAAGGTCGTCCTAAGATTTTTAATGTAAGAGATTTGGTTTCTGAGTTTATTGAGTTTAGAATGGAAGTAGTGATTAGACGAGCTAAATTCGAACTTAAAAAAGCAGAAGACCGTGCCCATTTATTGGAAGGATATTTAAAAGTAATTGCAGATAAAGATCATTTAGATTCGGCCATATCAATTATTCGTGCAAGTGCCACCCCAGATGAGGCTAAACAAGGTTTAATTGCTAAAAGTATTGAAGATAATTGGTATTTACCTCCAACTTTGTTTAATGATATTGCACAACAACATTACGTTCAAGTAAATGGGTTAAGTGAAAAACAAGCTCAGGCAATTATGGAGCTTCGTTTACAACGCTTAACAGGCATGGAACGTGAAAAGATTATTGAAGAGTTTAACGAATTAATGGTAACTATTGCCAGACTTAAAGAATTATTGGCAAGCGAAGATTTACGTTACGACCTCATTAAGCAAGAATTGCTTGAAATAAAACAAAAGTTTGGAGAACCTCGTAAAAGCGAAATTCAGTTTTTAGCAGATGAGGTAAATATGCTAGATTTTATAAAAGAAGAGGATGTAGTAATTACTATTTCTCATCTAGGATATGTAAAACGTACCACAGCTTCAGATTACAGACAACAAAGAAGAGGAGGACGTGGAGCAATGGGGGCAAAAACAAGAGAAGAAGATTTTGTTGAGCATTTATTTGTTGCAAGCACACACGATACGATGCTGTTTTTTACAGAAAAAGGTAGATGCTTTTGGTTAAAGGTTTATGAAATACCAGAAGGTGAAAAACAAGCAAAAGGGCGTGCAATACAAAACTTAATACAAATACCTCAAGATGATAAAGTAAGAGCCATTATTGACGTTAAAGACCTTGGCAAAAAAGAAGCCATAGAAAACAAATACATAGTTTTATGTACTAAAAAAGGTATCATTAAAAAAACTGATTTAGAAGATTTTTCACGTCCACGTGCCAATGGTATAAATGCTATTACTATTAATGAAGGAGACGAATTACTAGAAGCAAAAATGACTGATGGTAATTGTGAAATTATGATGGCTGTAAAAAGCGGACGAGCTATTCGTTTTCCTGAAGAAAAAGTTCGAAGTACTGGTCGTGGCTCTATAGGTGTATTTGGTATTGAAGTTGATGATGCAACTGATGAGGTTATAGGTATGATTTGTATTAATAGAGAAGACAAAACAAGAAGCGTTTTAGTAGTTAGTGAAAAAGGATTTGGTAAACGTACTCCTTTGGTTGATGAAGATGGTGTAGATGTTTATAGAGTGACTAATAGGGGCGGTAAAGGTGTAAAAACCATAAATGTGACCGAGAAAACAGGACGTTTAGTTGGACTTTTAGACGTTACTGAAAAAGAAGATTTAATTATTACTTGTAAAAGTGGAATTACTTTAAGAACTAGTATTGGAAGTATAAAACAAGCTGGACGTGCAACTCAAGGCGTAACATTAATTCGTTTAGATGGTGATGATGCCATTGCTGCAATAAGTAAAATTGAAGAACAAGAAATTGTTGAAGATATTGAAGCTGTAGAACAAACTATTGAGCAAGAAGGTGTTGAAGGAATTTCTGCTGAAGTTAATGAACAAGCACAACCTAAAGAAGAAAATACAGGAAATGAAGATAATGCCTCTGCAGAAGAAGTAATAGAATAATTTATTTTGGTACCTTATTTAGTTTTTATTGGCTGATTATAATGGAAAATTATTATTCAAAAACTAGATTTTAAAGGAAAATTAAATCGAAAAATAGTTATAGTGATAAAAGAGACTGCTTAGTAAAATAAACAGTCTCTTTTTTAGTTATGTATTTTCTCCTTCTCAAAATCAAAATGCAATTATCAAAGAATGATAAAATTTAAGTGTAATTGTAAAAAAAATCTACATTTAAACTGTAAATGATAAATTCTTTTTAAAACATGTGGCAATCTCTTATTAAAGGTTTTAAAGCTTACCTGCAACTCGAAAAATCTTTGAGTGATAATAGTATTGAAGCCTATTTAAGAGATATTGAAAAGCTTACAACCTATTTAAAATCCCAACAAATTGAATCGCAGCCAAGTGAAATTAGTTTGCAACAACTACAACAGTTTGTAAACTCAATTGCACAATTGGGTTTGGCTGCAACTTCACAAGCAAGAATTGTATCGGGCATTAAAAGTTTTTATAAGTATTGCCTGATAGAACAAATAATTACCATAAATCATGCTGATTTGCTCGAAGCTCCAAAAACAAAAAGAGCATTACCCGATGTTTTAAGCTTTGAAGAAATTGAGCAGCTAATTGGAGCAATAGATTTAAGCAAACCCGAAGAAACAAGAAATAAAGCTATGCTCGAAACCCTTTACAGTTGTGGTTTAAGAGTTAGTGAATTGACAAACTTAAAAATTAGTTGTCTTTTTTTGCAAGATGAATTTATAAGAGTGATTGGAAAAGGAAATAAAGAGCGAATTGTACCAATTGGAAGCGATGCAATAAAGTATATTAGTATTTATATAAGCCAATTAAGGATACACCAAAAAATTGCAAATGGGTACGAGGATTATTTGTTTATAAATCGATTAGGTAAAAACTTAAGCCGTGTAATGGTTTTTTATGTAATTAAAGATTTAGCTTTAAAGGCAGGAATTAAAAAAACAATTTCTCCCCACACTTTTCGACACTCATTTGCCACACATTTAATTGAAGGAGGAGCCGATTTAAGAGCTGTACAAGAAATGTTGGGGCACGAAAGCATTACTACAACTGAAATTTATACACACTTAAACAAAGATTTTTTGAGAGAAACTTTAATAAAGTTTCATCCAGCATTTGAGTAAAAT
>JBMLOQ010000066.1:0-3800 GCA_049242885.1 Chitinophagaceae bacterium | reverse complement strand
TGTTGTTGTTCTTCTCAAACAACTTTTTAGTATAAAATTAATGTTGTTGGTAGGCTTTGCCATACCAACAACGGCTAAAAAAAGCGTATGAATAAGTATTGTAAAGTCCTTTTAAAGGCTTTGCTGGGAAAGAGTAAGTTCCAACCTTAATTGGCTAGGGCTTTATTGTAATTTTATAACAAAAGGCTTAAATTTTTTCAAATCATTACTTCCGTTAGATAAGGAATAAATAGCTGTATTAGGAACCTTTACATTAATTATTTTATTATTTAACATATAAGTAATTACAAACCTTCTTTTCAAATAAATATAATTTGTATAAACGGTTTCACTTTTTCCAATTAGTGTGCAAGTATGTTCACTTTGGTTTAGGGAAACAAACATGTTACTATTTATAAAAACATTTGCCTTGGTTAATTTATCTATTAATTCTTCACTGTAATCATTCACCTTCCACTTTAATTTAATTTCATTTATATAGCTTTCCGTAGTTATTACTTTATTTTTTACCATACCTGGGTTAGAGGTACAAGAGTCGGCTAATTTATTATCCACCTCTTGCAAATAAAATTTTGTTTTCGTAGATTTTAACATATTTCCATTTTTATCAACCAATTTAATGGGAATTAAATAGCTACCATCAAAGGGGCTTAGTTGGGCAATGCTTCTATTAAATAATACTAAAGCCAACAACAATGCAAGAATATATTTCATAATAAATTTAAAAAACAAATATAATCAATGAAACTTCATATTCAATTTGTACTCCTTAAACCTATTATACTGCAAATGGGTCTTTAGCACGATGCTGTAAAAAAATCTAAGCCTCAAAATTTCTCACGTTTTGGTGATGCAATAAAAAATTATTTAAAACATCATAGTTTCTATCTGGGCTACTAACTCTATAAATGTAAACAGCATCATTATCTTCTTTTGTAAGCTTTACTAAAAAGAACTTAAGTTTTTGAGTGGCCAAAAAAAGCTCCATTTCTTGTTTAAAGTCTTCACTTACCAAATTTGTTTTTATTTTATAATCCTTTACTCTATGAAGTTTATTTATAAATCGTTGTATTGGTTCTAGCACAAATAATGTAACAACCACCATACTGCAAACTACTATAGCCAAAGGATAATCATTGTAGCCAATTGCCATTCCTAAAGCTGCAGTAATCCAAATTAAAGAAGCAGTAGTTAATCCATTTACACTCATTCCTTCTTTAAAAATTACACCAGCCCCAATAAAACCAATACCTGTAACAATATTACTTGCAATTCTATCTGGGCTCATAGCATTGCTATTTTTGCTAATTATTGTAAACAAGCAACTGCCAACACAAATTAAAATCATGGTTCTAAAGCCAGCTGGCTTGCTTCTAAACTCCCTTTCTAATCCAATTATTGCCCCCATCACAAAAGCTAAACTAACCTGTACAGCCTCTTTTAGATATACAGAAAAATCAATATCCATAAATAAAATTATAAAGTAATGAAACAAAAGTATCTAATTATTGTTCTAGAAAAATTGATTTAAACATTACTTTAACCCATTTAACACAACCTAAAACCTTTTGTAATTTCAAAAAACTACTAAAATCTATTTTTTTTACATTTACCATTCATAAATCACAAAAACAAATGAAGAAAGTTTTATTTACCGCCCTGCCTATTTTGTGCATCGGATTAATGAGTAAGGCTCAAATGCCTGATCTATCAAAAATGCCTCCAGGCATAAAGCCTCCTAGCGATTCTGCTAAAAGTGCTGCACCCAAAAAACCTACAGTTGCCGAAAAAACTAAAGGCAATAAAAAACATGAAGGTTTATTTACTTTGTATCAAGACACTACCACAGGAAGTGTACAAATGTATGTGCGTAAAGATCAGTTAGATAAAGAGTTTATTTACCAAAGCTTTTCTTTAAATGGCCCCACAGGTTTGTTTTTAAACCAAAGCATGCATCGCTCAAATTTTGCCTTCAAAATGCAAAAAGTATGGGATAAAATAGAGTTTCAAATTGTAAATGTTGACTTTTATTACGACCCAAAAAATGAAATTAGCAAAACAGCTAATATAGATAAAAGCGAAGCAGTTTTTTTTGTAGATAAATTTAGCATTGAAGATTCTAGTGGCTATTTAATTAGTGCAGATGGTATGTTTTTGAGCGAAAAAATGGATGCCATAAAACCACCATCTTTCCCAGGATTTGGTTCTCCTTTTCAATTTGGATTAGGTGGTTTAAATCCTACAAAAAGCAAATACAACCAAATACGTTCTTTTGCTAGCAATACTGATATAATTGTAGATATGGCTTATGATAACCCAAATGCTTTTGCGGGTTTTCCTGATGTTGTTGATCCAAGATATGTAAGAGTAAGAATGCAACATAGCTTTATTGAAATGCCAAAAAACAATTTTCGCCCAAGAATGGATGATCATAGAGTAGGTTATTTTAGTCAACAAGTAACAGACCAAACTAGCATTAAACCTACACCTTATAGAGATATGATTAACAGATGGCATTTAACCAAAAAAGACCCAAATGCTGCTGTAAGTGAAGTTACTGAACCAATAGTGTATTATGTAGAAAATACAACCCCAAAAGAATACAGACAAATTATTGTTGATGCTGGTATGAAATGGAATGAAGCTTTTGAAAAAGCAGGTTTAAAAAATGCTGTTCAAATGCGTATTATGCCTGATGATGCCACTTGGGATCCATCTGACTTAAAATATAATGTTATTCGTTGGGTATCTAGTGCTTCTCCTAGCTATGGAGCAATTGGACCAAGCTTCGTAAATCCAAGAACTGGGCAAATTTTAGGTGCTGATATTACTGTTGAGTGGTATAGTGGTAATGCTTCTAAAAACATTGAAGAATTAATGGAAACAACAGCTCCTAAATCAATTAGTAGTTATTGGAACACTAATGAAATAGAAAACAAAATTGCTAAACATATTCACCACCATCAAGAAGGTAAAACTTGCAATTTAGGCAATGAGTTAGCAGCACAATACAACGCTGCACTTACAATGTTAGATGCAGTTGATGCCGATGAAAAAGAAGTTAAAGAATTACATAAGCAATATTTAACTTATTTGATTTTGCACGAAATGGGACATACACTTGGCTTAAATCACAACATGAAAGCTAGCCAAATGCTTAGTCCTGCTGAAGTAAACGATAAGAATATTACTCGTAAAATTGGAAGTATGGGAAGTGTAATGGATTATCCTGCTATAAATTTTGCTTTAGATAAGTCTAAACAAGGAGATTATTATACAACTAAAGCTGGCCCTTACGATTTATGGGCAATAGAATTTGGCTATACACCATTTAGCGAAGCTGAGGAAGCTGCTGGTGTTGCAAAAATTTTAAGCAGAAGTAACGATCCTAAATTAACTTTTGGAAACGATGGTGATGATATGCGTGCTCCAGGTAAAGCCATTGACCCTAGAGTAAATGTTAACGACTTTACTAATGATGCCATTGCTTATGCAGAAGATAGATATAAGCTAGTTAATAGCATTATGCCTAAATTAGTTGCTAAATATAGCAAACCTGGTCAAAGCTATGCCGAATTAAGAACAAGATATGGTACTTTAAATGGACAACGTAACAGTATGACAAGTGCTGTAAGCCGATACATTGGTGGTGTTTATATTGATAGAAGCCAACCAGAACAAAAAAGCTCTAATAAACCAATGACTCCTGTGCCATTAGCTATTCAAAAGAAAGCTATGGAAGTGTTAAGTAAATATGTTTTTGCACCAAATGCTTTTGATGCAGATGCTCAAGTTTTCCC
>JBMLOQ010000065.1:0-6447 GCA_049242885.1 Chitinophagaceae bacterium | reverse complement strand
ATAATTAGTAAATTCATCAATCAACCAATCATCAAATCAATCAATCAAAAATAAATATGGATACATCTTGGTTATCAAGAACAAGTTTATTAATTGGAGAAGAAAATGTACAGCTTTTAACCACTAAACATGTAATGATTGTAGGGCTTGGAGGTGTTGGTAGTTTTGCTGCAGAATTTATTGTACGTGCTGGTATAGGCAAAGTTACTATTGTAGATGGTGATGTGGTAGATCCTAGTAATAGAAACAGGCAATTGCCAGCTTTGGCAACCAATCATGGCATTAGCAAAGCCTCCATTATGGAAGAACGTTTAATTGCCATAAATCCCGAATTGGAAATTAACGTAATTAAAGAGTTTGTAAACCCCACAATGGTAGAAAACTTAGTGGCATTGAAACCAGATTATATTATTGATGCAATTGATAGTATTACACCAAAACTTACTTTTATATCTCAAGCTTTTCATTCAAAAATTCCAATTGTAAGTAGTATGGGTGCAGGTGCAAAGCTAGATCCTACAAAGCTTAAAGTGGTTGATATTAGCAAATCTCATACTTGTCCTTTTGCACAACAAATACGTAAAATGCTTAAAAAACGTCATGGAATTACCAAAGGTTTGCAAGTGGTTTTTTCTACTGAATTGCCAAATAAAGAAAGTTTGATGCTTACCGATGGAAGCAATTTTAAAAAATCGGCTTATGGAACAATTTCTTATTTGCCAGCAGTTTTTGGTGCTACTTGTGCTAGTGTGGTTATAAGAAATTTTCTAAGTGTTGAGATTGAATAATCTTCAAAAAAGTATTGATATTAAAAACAAAATAGTTCCAAAATTTGTTATAAAAATAAAAAAGTCTATGAACGCTACTAAATTATTGTTATCTATTTTATTGGTTATGCCATTTTCAGTGTTTGCCCAAAATAAAGTGGCAGATACTACATTCGATTACGAATATAAAATTTATAAGTTGTATCAAGATGGTATTAAACAAACAGAGGAAACTGCTGAGTTTAAAGAAGCAAAAAGTAAACTAATTGCTTATAACAAAAGGAAAAATAATTACAATGGAGTTGGCTTTGTTGTAAATTATAATAGTGTAAACGTTAACAGTTTAAATGCTAGTATAGCAGCAAATGGTTTTAGTCAGTTTAATAACTATAACATAGGAATTGGATTTTTAGGAAACTATAAACACGATAATATTTTAGTTGATGTCAACTTTATAAATTTTAGTTTTTTTAAATCTGCTAATAAAAGTAGCACTAATCAAAAAATAAGCATGAGTTCGGTAGATTTTTTGCAAACTAATGTTGGTTATGCTATTGTAAATAATCCAAATTTTACTGTATATCCTTATTTGGGAATTGGGTTGAGGGCTTCTACAATGGATTTGGAAAATACACAAGTAGTAAATGCTGGAGGCACTAATATTACTAATTATATAAGTAGTCCAAAGTTTGTACGATCTAGATCCTTGAAAGTTACCTATCAAATAGGTTTGGGTATGGATTTAAAACTTAATCCAAGCTCAAAAAGAAACATGGGTTCGTTTTTATTTGTTAAAGGAGGTTTAAATAACACCATTGGCGACGAAAAATTTAGAATTGATGATGATTTTAAGTTCAATCCCAATATGCAAATAGGTGTTTTTCAAATCAATTTAGGTATAAAATTTGTGAGATATAATACTGCAACTCGTCCTGAGTTGACTAGGTAAAACTGCCTTCTATTTTAAAAAATAGACAAAATTTCATAATACAAAATTATAAAAAGCTACAGTCTGCAAATTTGGCTGTAGCTTTTTATTTGGTTTTATTATTGATGGTAGCCAATTTAGAAAATAAATTACATTATGCAAAAAGGACAAATAAGGGTACAAACGGAAAATATTTTTCCAATCATTAAAAAATTTTTATACAACGAGCAAGATATTTTTTTAAGAGAATTAATTAGTAATGCTACCGATGCTACTCAAAAATTAAAAACACTAAGTAGCCTTGGTGAAGCTAAAGGAGAGTTGGGTGATTTGAGAATCGATGTAACAGTTGATGCCAAAGAAAAAACCATTACTATTGAAGATAGAGGGGTGGGAATGAGTAAAGAGGAAGTAGATAAATACCTTAATCAAGTAGCTTTTAGCGGTGCCGAAGAGTTTTTAAGCAAGTATAAAGATGCCAGTATAATTGGCCATTTTGGACTTGGATTTTACAGTGCATTTATGGTTTCTAGCAAAGTAGAAGTAATATCTCAAAGCCATAATTTAGAGTCTCCTACAGTTTATTGGAGTTGTGATGGAAGCCCAGAATTTGAATTATATGAAGTAGAAAAAAAAGAAAGAGGAACCAAAATTGTTTTACATATAAATGAAGAAAGTAAAGATTTTTTAGAGCCTTACAAACTGAAAGAAATTTTAACTAAGTTCTGTAAGTTTTTACCAATTCCAATATACTTTAAAGATGCTAACGAAGAAGTTAAGGAGGAAGACAAAACTGAGGAAAAATCTATAAACAATACAAATCCAATTTGGGTAAAAAAACCAAGTGAATTAACCAAAGAAGATTACGAAAATTTTTATAGAGAACTTTATCCATTTAACGAAACACCTTTGTTTTGGATTCATTTAAATGTAGATTATCCATTTAATTTAACTGGTATTTTATACTTCCCTAAAATTAAACAGAGTTATGAAATTCAAAAAGATAAAATTCAGTTGTACTGCAATCAAGTTTTTGTAACCGACGAAGTAAAAGAAATTGTTCCAGAATTTTTAATGTTACTACAAGGTGTAATAGATAGCCCAGATATTCCTTTAAACGTTAGTAGAAGCTATTTACAAGGCGATCCAAATGTTAAAAAAATTAACACTTACATCACTAAAAAAGTTGCTGATAAATTAGAAGAAATTTTTAATAAAGAAAGAACCGAGTTTGAGTCAAAATGGGAAAGTCTTGGTTTATTTGTTAAATATGGTATGATGACAGACGACAAGTTTGCAGAGAAAGCAAACAAGTTTATGTTGTTTGAAGATACAACAGGCAAATTTCATACTCAAGAAGAGTATAAAGCAGCAACAGAAAGTTTACAAAAAAATAAGGAGGGTAAACATGTTATTCTTTACACTACTAATCCAATTCAGCAAGATGCTTATGTACAAGCAGCCATTGCAAAAGGATATACAGTGGTAAAAATGGAAACTATAGTTGATGCAAGTTTTATACAAAACATTGAAATGAAATGGGAAAATACCAGTTTTGTAAGAGTAGATGCCGATATAGTTGACAATTTAATTGATAAACAAGAGGCTGCTGAAAGTGTTTTAAGTAAAGAAGAAACTGATACATTAAAAGCATTATTTGAAGTGAAACCAAGTGACATTACAGTAACTGTTGATGTAAAAGGATTAAGTAAAGAAACAGCACCAGTTGTAGCTACTCGTTCAGAATTTATGCGTAGAATGAAAGATATGGCTGCAATTGGCGGTGGCGGTATGATGAATTTTTATGGTCAGATGCCAGATGAAGTTACCCTTACTGTAAATGGCAATCATCCAATTTATCAAAATTTATTGAAAGAAACAGATGTTGAAAAACAACAAAAACAAGTAAGAAACTTAGCCGATTTAGCATTACTATCTCAAGGATTATTAAAAGGTAGCGACCTCACCAATTTTATTAATAGAAGTGTAGAAATGATGAACTAAATTTTAATTTGATTTGTATAAAAAAGGCTCTCAACTTACCAAGGTTGAGGGCTTTTTTGTTTACTTAAAGTTTGGAGCATTAACTCAATTTCTTTTGCACATATATTATTGCCATTTGTAATAGCAGCACTATGAAATTCTGTGGCATTTGTTTGCTGTACCAACTCTAATAAATGATGGTTTCTTATTCCTCCTCCAGGAATAATTATAATGTTGCTGCTTGCTTTTTTTATCAAATGTTTTAATGTTTCTTTTCCTTCGTAAGCTGTGCTTTTTCCGCCACTGGTTAAAATTCTTTTACACCCAGTTTTTATAACTGCATCTAATGCAATTTCAAAATTTGGTACTTTATCAAATGCTCTATGAAATGTTACTGGTAAAGGGTTTGCAATTTCAACCAATTGTTTAGTTCGTTCTACATCTATGGTATCATCTTCGTTTAAAATACCCAAAACTACACCATTATATTCTAGTTTTTTGCACAGCAAAATAGTTTGCTGCATTTGCAAAAACTCTTCTTTGTTATATATAAAATTTCCTCCTCTTGGTCTTACTATAGCAAATAAAGGAATGTGAGTAAGCGTTCTAATTTTTTCCAAATCTGTTTGTGTACAAGTTATTCCACCTGCTTCGTAATTGCTACATATTTCAAGCCTATTTGCACCAGCATTGGCAGCATTAAGGGCATCATAAGTGTTAAATACTGCAATTTCTAATAGCATTAAATTAAGAATTTGCTTTTAAAAATTTGGTTGTTTATTTGGTTTGATTGCACTGCAAATTCAAATCCTTTTTGTAAAGCATAACTGCCATATTCTCCATTTTTTGTTATTGCTATAAAGCAAACTTGTAAATCTTTAAGTTTTTCAATTCCTCGCATTTTAATTAATCTTTCAATGGCTTTTTTACATGCATTTTCAGGAGATAATCCTTGTCTCATCAATTCTACCACAAGATGGCAACCTGCTATTCTAATAACTTCTTCACCTTGGCCAGTGCTTACAGCAGCTCCTATTGCATTATCTACAAATAATCCTGCACCAATCATTGGAGAGTCACCAACCCTACCTCTCATCTTAAAGCCTTGTCCACTAGTGGTGCAACTACCACTTAAATTCCCATAATTATCTAAAGCAAGCATGCCAATAGTATCATGGTTAAATTCGCCAGATTCTAGTTTTTTTGGTGGTTCTATATTTTTGTTTTCTATATTTTCTCTGTTTATTAAAGGTTTATACTCGCTTTTTTTTAGCCAATTTTCGTAAGATTTTTTGGCTTTTTCGCTAAGTGCCTGTGGCTCTAATTTAAATCCTTCTTTAATTGCAAATTTTTGGGCACCATCACCAACTAAAAAAACATGGGGGCTTTTTTCCATTACTCTTCGTGCAACGCAAATAGGATGTTTTATTCTTTCTAAAAATGCCACAGCACCACAGTTGCCATTTTCGTCCATTATACTAGCATCAAGGGTTACTATACCATCTCTATCAGGATTTGCACCTAATCCCACACAGCAATTAATTTCATCCTCAGTAACCATTACGCCTTTTTCTACAGCATCCAAGGCTTTACCATTTAATTTTAAAATTTCCCATGCTGTTTTATTTGCATTAATGCCTGCATCCCAAGTAGATATTACTAATGGCTTTGTAACTTTTTTTGGCTTAAATGATTGCATTGGAATTGATAGCAATCCAATAGTAGATAAGGAAATAAAATTTCGACGTTGCATAATTCTACAAAATTAAGTTTCCCAAACATAGTGGAATGTTTAACTTTTGCTCGAAAAAATCACTTGAAAAATGAAAAAAGTTCAACATTATCACTTAAAAATCTTTTAAAACTGTTACTGTTTATGAATTTCTATAAAAAAACTTTCAAAATTTGGGCAGAGAACCTTACTTTTGCCGTCCAAAAAAATTTTCACATGTTAGCTGTAGTAAAAATAGCTGGTCAGCAGTTTAAAGTAAAAGCAGGAGATAAATTGTATGTGCCTCGTATAGAAGGTAATACAGGCGACAAAGTTGCTTTTAGCGATGTATTAATGACCGATAATAATGGTATTGTTACTTTTAGTAATATCAGTGCAATTGTAAATGCAGAAATTACAAACGCTTTAGTACAAGGCGATAAAGTAATTGCTTTTAAAATGAAACGTCGTAAAGGTTTCCGTAAAAAGAAAGGTCATCGTACGCATTATACTCAATTGAAAATCGAGAGCATTGCTTAAGATTTTTTAGAAATCTTATGTTTTGAAAAATAATTTTCAAAATAATTTTCTGTAAAAAATATAAAAAGATATAAACCATGGCACACAAGAAAGGTGAGGGTTCAGTAAAAAATGGTAGAGATAGTAATAGCAAAAGATTAGGTGTAAAAATCTATGGAGGTCAGCCTGCAACTGCTGGTAATATTATCATTCGTCAAAGAGGTACTCAGTATCATCCTGGTAAAAATGTAGGTGTTGGTAAAGATTTTACCTTATTTGCATTAACAGACGGTTTGGTAGAATTTAAGAAAGGAAAGAACGATAGAAGCATCGTTCATGTAAATGCTGTTGCTGTTGCAGAATAATTTTTTTTGTTAGTACAAAAATGTGTTCTATTTTAGTGGCCTATTTACTAACCATTAAAAATTAAACAACATGGCAAAAGCTGCAAAAAAAGCCGCACCTGCAAAAAAAGCTGCTCCAGCTCCTAAAGCTGCTCCAGCAAAAAAAGCTGCTCCAGCGAAAAAAGCTGCTCCAGC
>JBMLOQ010000064.1:0-13610 GCA_049242885.1 Chitinophagaceae bacterium | reverse complement strand
TACTTATAAAGCTAACCTTAAAAACAAAATGGAAAAAGTTTATCATTTAAATTATTCCCTTGTTGAATTTCAGTTAAGCAAATTTTCAATTTTTGCTAATTAGTTTGTTTACCCTTTATTCTTAAACATTAACAAACAAAAGCGGCTGCAAAAATTTGCAGCCGCTTTTGTTTAAAATTCTTTTTAGTAAAATTAGGCCGTTACAGGCGACTTTCTACGAATTGAAAAAATAGAACCCACCATTAAAATTCCCATTGATGCAATAAAACAAATGGCTAAGTCTGCCAAAAAAGCAAGCATCGAAAACTGTTGGTTGTCAATTACTTCACCACCATCAATAGCAGTAAAGAAAACGAACGGAGCTCCAAGTTTTTCTACTTGACCTGAGCCATCTGAAAATGTTGAATTGGTGAAAGTTAGAATCATTAAAATAGCAATGGCCATTAACGATGCTAAAGAGATTTTCTTTGTCATGGATATTAGATTTAATGGCTCAAAGATAAAAGGTTATAAATATCTTCCAAATTTTTTATTAGCATAATTCCAGGTTTTTTATTTTTTGTAAAACTTCCCATTCTATCATCAATACCCAAAGCTTTTGCACCATTTAATGTTGCTGCTTTTAACAAAATATCCATTGAAACATTTGGATACACTTGATGCAAATACTGCAATTCGTGCAGAATATTTAAGCTATGATTACTAGCCAAACTATCTGTACCAATTACAACTTGGTTGCAACAATCTTGTATTAATGTTTCTTGGGGTATTAGATTACGAATGTATCTATTTGCTAAAACGCAAAAACATATCCAAAATTGTGTTTTTTGTGTAGAATTTATGTGATTAATTTTTTTTAAATCTTCTTTAGTTAAATATCCATTATGAACTAAAATGGAATGGTTGTTTTGCAAATAGGGCAAAACCGATTGTAAACTTGATTTTCCTGTGGGTTCAAAAAAACTAATATCTACTTTAAGTGTTTCATAAAGTCTTAAAAAATCTCCATTTTTATTTTCAAAAAAAGCATTTTCATCGGCACATTCTTGATTGTGCATACTCAATATTTTATTTTTACTAAAATTTTGAACTAGCTCAAACAATTTATTTGAAACCGAGTAAGGGGCATGTGGCACTAAAGTATTTTGGTTAGGAAATTGAGCCTCAAAAGCATTATAAACCTCAACTAGCTGCTCAAACCTTTCAACTGCAATTTTGGGTGAAAAACCGCTTACCTCTATAAAATTATGATAGTAAAGATTGGATGTTTGTTTTACAGGTATCGAATCTGTAGTATTACAAATATCGCCAACAGCAACAATTCCATTTTGCTCCATTTCTTTATCTGCTGCCTGAATTGCATCTTGCAAATGTTCTTTATAACTAAATCTTTTACCCAGTATTTGTAAAATAAAATCAACCATTCCACTACCTTCTTCAATTACTCCTTTTAAATGGCTAAGCTCTAAATGGCAATGGCAGTTTACAAATCCTGGTGTTATAATACCTTCTTCAAAAAACTCAACATCACTTTCACCTTCATCAAAGGGAATAATATCCTCAATTGTTCCATCTTCTAAAGCAACCAAAACCCAGTCTTTATTTAGCATTTTTGTACCAGTAAATAGTTGGTTTGCCCTAAATTTTTTGTATGCCATGTTTTTAAAACGTTTTTTATTGTTTTAATAGTGTGTTGTATTAAGTTTTTACAAAAAAATGAGCCTAAACTCAAAACAAAATCCATTTATCAAATTATAATACCGTTTATAGCAAAACAAGGTATTATGTATTACATAGTATTGTTGTTTTGTATTAACAAATCAAAAAATCACTAACAAAAGAGAATAAAATGGTAAGATAAAAGCCACAAGCTATACAACCCTTTAATAGTTTGAAACTTTCATAACTGCTTTATTATCAACAAAAAACAAAAAATCATGAAACCAATTTTTGTAACAATTATGGCATTCTTTTGCCTTTCTTTTGCAAATGCCCAAACAAATAGCACCAAGTTTGTTGGCAAAATTCAATCTCAAAATCAGGCAGTAGAGGCTGCTACAGTACAATTACTAAAAGCTAAAGATAGCAGCATTGTAAAAATTGCTGTAAGTGCTAAAGATGGTAGCTTTGAGGTAACAACCAACCAGCAAGGCAACTTTTTAGTATGTGTAATTGCAAATGGATTTGCAAAACAATATTCATCAAACTATACAACAAACGGAAATGTGATTGATGTAAAACTTTTTGAACTAAAACCTATTTCAAAAGATTTAGCCAACGTTACAGTTGTTGCCAAAAAACCTTTGGTAGAAATGAAGTTGGATAGAACTATTGTAAATGTAGATGCTAGCCCTAGTAATGTTGGTGCAAATGCCTTAGAAGTATTGGAAAAAAGCCCAGGAATTAGTGTAGATAAAGATGGAAATATTTCTTTGAAAGGAAAAGCAGGCGTGCTAATTTATATGGATGGAAAACCTGCTTTTGTAAGTGGGCAAGATTTAGTAAACCTATTACGCAGCATGCAAGCCAGTAATTTAGATCAAATAGAAATTATGACCAATCCACCAGCAAAATACGATGCTTCTGGAAATGCCGGTATTATAAATATAAAAACAAAAAAATCAAAAGCCTTTGGCTTTAATGGTAGCACTACTACTGGTTTTGGCTATTTTGTAAACCCAAGATTAAGTCAAAGCATTAATGCAAACTATCGCAAAAACAATGTAAACATTTTTGGTAATGCAATGGTGTACTATAACCGTAGCTTCCAAGATTTAGAAATTGATAGAAACTTTTTAGATAATAGTACCAACAAAAACGTACAATCCATTTTTAATCAAACCAATAATATTACAAAAAGCAGCGGTGGTTGGAATGCCAAAATGGGCATGGATTATTACTTAAATAAAAAAACAACAATTGGTGGTGTATTTAGTATTGATGATTATAACAATACTATGTTTAGTGATGCTAAAATTGGAATTTCAAACCCAATTAGAATATTACAAATGAGTACACAAGGCATTGCCGACAATAAAAACAACTACAACAGTTATAGCGGAAACCTGAATTTTAAACATATTATTGATACACTTGGAAAAGAAATTACAGCAGATGTTGATTACATAAAATATAACATTGGCAACGACAACAAACTATTTAACAAATACTATAATGGTGCAGGAATGCCATTATCTAAAGGAGATACTTTAGTAGGTGATTTACCTCAACTAATTGATATTTTTACAGCTAAAGTAGATTTTACTATGCCACTAAAAGGTGGTGCAAAATTTGAAGCTGGACTAAAAACAAGTTTTGTAAAAACCGACGCTAATGCCATTTATGACAGTATAAATTTTGGTCAACGTGTAAGAGATATTGGAAGAAGCAATCATTTTGTTTATAATGAAAATGTAAATGCTGCTTATGTAAGTTTTAGTAAACCACTTAGCAAAAAATTTAGTATGCAACTAGGCTTAAGAATGGAACATATGCACACAAAAGGAAACTTACTTACAACAAATCAAATTGTTACAAGAGATAGTGTACAATTATTTCCTACAGCATATTTTCAGTATAACCTAAATGATAATAACAATTTTGTAGTGAATTATGGTAGAAGGGTACAACGCCCAAACTACGAAAGCTTAAACCCTTTTGTTGAGTTTTTAGATAGATATACTTTTGAGCAAGGAAATCCATACTTAAAACCACAATTTAGCCATAACATTGAACTTACACATAGTTTCAAAGGTTTTTTAACCACTACTTTAAACTACACTCAAACAAACGACATAATTACTGCGGTTTTAGAACAAAATTCATTAAAAAACGAAACTTTTGTTAAGCAAGCAAACGTTGCAAAACAACAGCAATTTGGAATAAGTGTAAACGCTTATGCCCAATATACAAAATGGTGGAGTGGTAATATTTATGTAAATGTTTTTAACAATACATTTAGTGGAATTGTAAATGGTGAGTTTGCAAGTTTTGAAGCTACAACAGGTATGATAAACATTAGTCAAAATTTTAAACTTAAAAAAGGAACCTCTTTTGATATTGGTGGATTTTATAGAACAAAATCAATTGATGCTGTATTTGCTATTGATGGTTTTGGGGTGTTGAACTTTGGTGTAAATCAGCCAATTATGAAAAACAAAGGTTCTATACGTTTTGGGGTAAGAGATGTTTTATGGAGCCAAAAAATTAAAGGAAGCAGCCAATATGGTAGTGTAGATGCAGCCTTTAGACAACAACAAGAAAGTAGAGTGATAAGCGTAAACTTTACCTACAGATTTAGCAAAGGAAGTTTAAAAGCACAACAAAGAAAAAGAACTACTGGTGCAGAAGATGAAGCCAATAGAGTTGGTGGAGGAAAGGGGTAGATTGAATAATTAATTTTTCAGGAATTTACAAAAATAGCTGCCAATAGGCGGCTATTTTTGTATTAAATTATTGATAGCCATTTTAATGTCGCTATACTTAAACTTAAAATCTTCATTTATTAATTTTGTAGGAATAACGTATCTACTTTTTAAAACCAATTCAGTTTCTGTACCTAAGAAAATAGCTCCTAACTTTAATAACAATTTTGGAGCTGGCAAGCCAAATTTTACTCCAATAGCATCTCTAAAAACTTTCATTAAACTTTTATTATTAAGTGGGTTTGGGGCAGCTGCATTATATGTTCCTTCACAATTATTACTATAAAGAAATTTAAAAATATTAAGTAAATCATCAATATGTATCCAACTAAACATTTGCCTTCCATTACCTTGCATACCTCCCAAACCCCATTTGCATAAATTTGTATATGGAATTAACACACCACCTTTACCTAAAACAATTGCCATTCTTAATGCCACTTTATTTGTTTTTGGTGTATCTGCAGCATAAAATGTTTCTTCCCAAGCCTTACAAACCTGCACACTAAAATCGTTATTAAACTCTTTTGTATATTCATCATTTGCAACTGTTTCACTATGCTTATAAATAGTTGAAGATGAAGAGTTTATCCAAAGTTTAGGTGGATTTTTCAAATTTTTCAGAGCTACACCCAAAGCCTTTGTAGTATCAACCCTACTATTAAGAATGGCCATTTTATTTCGAGAAGTATATCTGCAATTTACAGATTTTCCGGCCAGGTTAATCAGCAAATCACTGTTTTCCAATTCATCTACCCATGCTCCCATTTGATTCATCTCCCAAAATACATATTTAATATTTTCAGTATAAAATAATTCAGTATTAGTTTGATGATTATTTGTGAGAGATTTTGTAGTTAGTATTACAATACTGTTTTTCTTGCATAAATGCTTAGCGATATATTGTCCAATAAAACCAGTACCACCAGCAATAACAATTTTAAGATTTTCCATTTAAAACAATTTAATGAAATTTTGAATAATATTTATTTAAAGTAACTTATTGGTCTTCGATTCATTTCTGTTATTTCTTTATTACAAATGAACATATAAAGTATAGCTAATATTGGAGACACTATTATCAATAAATAAGAAAACATTATAGCAATTTTTGAAAGAAAAATAACATCAAAAAACCTAACATTTACATAAAACGTAAGCAGAATAATTGCTAACGAGAATAATAAACACTCATAAAATTTTCTTTTTGGATGATAATAAAATTGCTGCTTATTTAAAAAATGTACTAATGCACTTTGTGAATGCCAAATTGAAAAACACAAATAAAAGCTAGCCAAATAATCTAAATTACCTTTTATAAAAGTATAAAATAATATGGCTATTATTAACACAAAATTGCCATAATAATCGATTGTTTTGTAAGTTTTCATATATTATAATCTTAATAAACTATCAGGCATTGCACCTCTTTTTATTTCATTTGCTTTTCTTCTTAATTTAAATAATACATACAAGTTAAAAAAGTGCATTCCACCTAGAATTAAAATGATTAATCCAATTTTTATACTTAAAATTTCAATTACTTCTCTTGGATTGTTTATATCCTCAGTAATTTTTAAAGTATACACAGCATAGCCAATATTTACTAAGTAAAATCCTACTAGCAATAGATTATTGACACTTTCTGCAAGTAAGGTGTTACCATTAAAGATTTCATCTAAAAAAACCTTCCCATTTTTAAAAAGTGTTTTAGCTACCCAAATGGTTAAACATATACTTATTAATAAATAAGTTAAGTAAGTAATTACTGCGTTGTTCATAAATTCTAATTTTAATTGTTAATAAATGTTTTTGTATTTTCAATATTTTTTGAAACCTATTTCTTAAAAGAAAGCCAATTTCTTGGCTAGTTAAAAATGAGATGTTGGCTTACTTAAATAACTTCATAAAATTACCCCAAAACCAATTCTCTTCTGCCTTAATTACAGTATCTAAAGTTTTTTCTGCCTGCCCTGCAAACTTTTGAATTCCACTTATAGTACTTTTAAAACTAGTAATTGCCTCAATTTCTTGCTTATCTTCATCAACATTTACCAGTTTTTCTAATACCTTCAACATAGGATCAAGTTCTCGTTTTTTACGTTGGTACATAATACAAGTAGCTACTTTCCAAATATCCTTTTCGGCTACAAAATATTCTTTTCTATCACCTTGAATTAAAGTTCTTTCAACTAAATTCCAATTAATTAACTCTCTTACATTCATATTTGTATTACCCCTACTTATACTTAACTCATCCATAATTTCATCTGTAGTCAAAGGCTTTTCAGCAACCAACAATAAAGCATGTACTTGAGCCATTGTTCTATTAATTCCCCATTGAGTTCCTAACACTCCCCAACTATTTATAAATTCTTGCTTAGCTTGTTGTAATTTCATGGCACAAATATAGAAAATGTTTTTATATTTTCAATTATTTTTGAAAGTTTAATAATTTAATTCCCCCATGCTTTTCCAAAATACAAACAATACAACCCTTGCAAAAACTTTAGCTATATTTTGGTTAACAGCCAAAATAATGTCTTTTAATTTATGGATGAGTAATAGATTGTTTCCTGTTATTCCTGTACACCAATTATTTCAAAACACTAATCAATCTATTCATTTTATTCTTTACATATTAAGCATTTGTACTCTACTAATTACAATTTTATATAAACCCCAAAAAGCCTTACTAATTATATTATTTTTTGCTGAAATACTTGCCTGTTTATTAGATTATACTAGATGGCAACCTTGGCAGTTTCAATACCTTTCGATGCTTTTTGTATGTATTATTTGTTTTAATGATTTCAAAAAAGCAACACAATGGATTGCCTTAATTATGGCTAGTATTTATATATTTAGTGGACTACATAAACTAAATTATCATTTTTTGCAAAATATGTGGAGCCAAACAATTCTTAAAGATTTTTTAGGTTTAAACCAAAACACTATCATTCAGTTTAAACTCACCAAAATTGGCTATGTCCTACCAATAGTTGAAACACTTGCAGGCTTTGGTTTATTAAGCAAATTTTGGCAAAAAAAAGCAGCTAAGGTTTTAATAATCATGCACTTAATTTTATTAATCATACTTGGACCATTAGGACTGAATTACAATCAAATTGTTTGGCCTTGGAACGTTGCTATGATTGTATTTGTGTATCATTTATTCATAAAAAATAAAACACCAATTGTAAACTTTAACTTATTGCTAAGCCCTAGATTATATATTATAGCATTACTTTGGCTTGTAATGCCCATATTTAGTTTTTGGAACAAATGGCCACATTATTTATCAAACGATTTATATAGTGGTAAAGCTTTAGGGATGCAAATAATTATAAAAGATAAAGAAATCGAAAAACATCCATTAGCAATATATGCAAACACCATTAACAATGAAGATTCAATTATGACTATTTCTATTCAAAACTGGGCTATGAGTGAATTAAAAACACCGCAATTCCCTGAATGGTTTTACTACCAAAAACTTTCTTTGATTCTTAAAGAAAAATACAACAATAATATTCGTTTCAACATCTACAATTCACCAAAAAAAGATTCACTTAATACCATTTTAAATAAACCATGAAAAAAACTATTCTATCTTTCACACTTGTTTTAAGTTTCTATTTTTCAGTTCTAGCACAACAACCTACTTTAATTATTGGCACTTATACCAACAACACTGGTAGTGAAGGCCTTTATGCTTATAGCTTTGATACTACTACTTTAGAAGCTACTAAATTATCGAGCATAAAAACCAATAGTCCAAGCTTTTTAGCCATCAATTCATCTACAAAAAATTTATATGTTGTAAACGAAAATGGCATAAAACAAACGCCCACTATTTCGTCTTTTAATTTTAACACTAAAGATAAAAAACTTAGCTTTTTAAACACACAGCAAAGTATTGGGGCATCACCCTGTTACATAGCTTTAGACAAAACTAATAAATGGATAGCTATTGCAAACTATAGAGGTGGTAATGTAGTAACTTTTGGTGTACAACCAAATGGGCAAATTGGCAAACTGCAACAAAACTTACAACATTTTGGTAAAGGAATGGATAGCTCCAGACAAAAAGCACCTCATACGCATAGTGCCGTTTTTACACCCAACAATAAATTTTTATTAGCAGCCGATTTGGGTATTGACAAAATAATGGTTTATGCTTTTAATGAAACTACAGGAAAAGTTTTGCTAAAAGATAGCATACAATTGTTTGGTGGTGCAGGCCCAAGACATATTGAATTTAATAAAACAAAATCAATGTTTTATGTAGTTGAAGAACTTACAGGAACCATAAGTGTTGTAGCATACAATAATTTTGGCAATTTGCAACTTCTACAACGTTGCAGTATTTTACCTGAAGCTTTTGGCGGAAAAATTGGCAGTGCCGATATTCATATAAGTAACGATAACAAATTTTTATATGCTACTAATCGTGGCGATGGTAATGATATTGCTGTACTTAAAGTTGATGCAAAATCGGGGAAACTTCAACTCATTCAAAATGTAAGTGTAGAAGGTAAAGGGCCACGAAATTTTACTATTCATCCCAACAACAAATTGGTTTTAATTGCCAACCAATTTAGCAATGATATTTCTATTTTTAAAAGAAATACAACAACTGGTTTATTAGAGTTTTCTGGTAAAAAAATAAAAGTACCTAGTCCAGTTTGCTTAAAGTGGTTATAAAATAATATGGCTAGTTGTAGATGAATCTAAACAACTAGCCACAACTTTATTACTATTTATAAATTTCTAATAAACCAAAACCTTATATCCCCAAGCTGGCAAACTCATTTTTTGACTAGATAAAATAGATTCTTTTTTTGCAGAAAATAAATTTGTAGGTTCTCCATTAAGCTTGCTATTGTTTATCGAAAATTCTTGAGCTTTTGCCGAAAGATTAGTAATTACAATAATTTTTTTGCCGTTTTTTTCTCGTACAAAAGCATAAATAGCGGCATCTTTATTGCTCTTTAGCTTTTCAAAACTAGCATTGCTTGCCAATGCTTCATTAGTATTATGAAGATTTAACAAAGTTGTATAAAATGCAGCATTAGCAAACTTTCCAAAGGTTATAGTATCTTTTACAAAAAACTTTAAACTATCTAAAAATGGTTCTTCTTGGCCACAATAAATTAATGGAATACTTTGCTTAAGCGTTTGTGTAAGCACTGCAAAAGGAAAATGTATTTCCCCTGGCATAGTTAAAAAATCGGCACCATTCCAACTATTTTCATCATGGTTGCTAGTAAAAAACATTCTCATAGCGTTTTTAGGATAAGCTGTATCGTTTTTAAGCAAAACTGTATCCAACTGGCTAGCTGGTTTTTTGCCTTTGGCAATATCTTTTAAAATTGAAAATTCACCCCAAGTATAGCTGGCATCAAAACCTGCTTTGTGCAAACTAGGTTTATCTGCTTCGGCTAGCATAAATACATTTTTTAGTTTCTTAAGTTCAGGAATGCATTTAGCCCAAAATTCATCAGGAACTTCGCCAGCAACATCACATCTAAAACCATCTATATTGGTGTTCGTAATCCAAAATTTCATGGCATTTATCATACTATCAACTAATTCAGGATTTTTATAATTTAGCTTACGAGTATCGCTCCAGTCGTATTGACTAATTGGTTTTCCTGTGCTATCTTTTACATAAAAGTCAGGATGTTTTTCTAGCCAATAATGGTCAGCACCACTATGTGTAGGCACCCAATCAATTATTACTTTAAAACCCATATCATGGGCTTTATTAACTAAGTTTTTCCAATCGTCCATTGTGCCATACTCTGGATTTATAGTAGAATAATTAGCAACAGCATAGTAGCTTCCAAGTTGTGTTGTATCTCTTTTTCTATCTTTTTTACTAATAGGATTTATGGGCATAAACCAAAGCGTTTTAACACCCATTTTCTTTAATCTGTCTAAATGGGTAGCAAAGGCATTAAAAGTTCCTTCTGGTGTATACTGCCTTGTGTTTACTTCGTAAATATTACTTTGCACCGCCCAAGCAGGATGTCCATCTTCCAAAGCAGTTTCTTCTTTTCCAGTTTTATCTTGGGCATTATTACAACTAATAAGTGCTAAAACAATAAGCACAAAAGCAAATGATATTTTTTTCATATACAATCGTTATTAAATTTAAAAAGTGAAATTATGGATTAAAGAATAGCAACAAAACATTGATATAAAATATTTAACAAAAAACAAATATTTAGCTTTACTGTAGAGTAAAACTATGGCACTTAAAAAATGGATAGCAAAAAATTAATAAATAGTTTCAATCCTTACTTAGATTTGCCACACTTTGGAAAGCAATAATAAAATAGACTATCGATTAAATATTAATAATAAGCAGATATTACAAATATGTTTGCCCATTGCTGCTGCTATTTTAGTACCTCAATTAAATTTTATTACCAACAATATATTTTTAGGTCATTTAGGGGAAGAATGGTTAGCTGTTGCAGGCATTACAGGAGTTTATTATTTAATATTTGCTGTGGTAGGCAATGGTTTAAATAATTGCTTACAAATGCTTATTTCACGAAAAGCAGGAGAAAATAATGTACAAGAAATTGGAAGTATTTTTTGGCAAGGCATAAGAATTGCAATTGCACTAGCTTTCGTAGGTATTGCAATTACTTTGTTTATTACTCCATCAATTCTAAAACTAGTTTTACACAATGCAAATAATGTTGCCCATGCAACCAGTTTTTTAAACATAAGAATATGGGGTTTATTGTTTTTATACTTATATCAAATGCGAAATGCATTATTGGTAGGCACTAATAATTCAAATCTTTTGATTTATGGAACAGCAGCAGAAGCTATTGCAAATGTTGTACTCGATTATGGTTTTATATTCGGAAAACTAGGTTTACCAAACTTGGGATTTAATGGAGCTGCTTGGGCAAGTGTAATTGCAGAAGCCTTGGGGCTGTTTGTAATATTTATAGTAATAAAATACAAAGGCATTGGCAAGCAACTAAATTTGTTTGCTAATAAACATTTTGATGCTGCCATTTCAAAAAATATTTTTATAAAAAGCTTACCGCTTATTGGGCAATATTTAATAAGCATAATGAGTTGGGAGTTTTTTTATATTTTAATTGAACACAAAGGCACAGAAGCCAGTGCTATAAGCAATGTAATGCGAAATGTATTTGGATTTTTTGGTTGCATCACCTGGGCATTTGCTGCCACATCAAATACCATGGTTAGTAATATTATTGGGCAAGGATTACAACATAGAGTACTGGAACTTGTTTATAAAATCACTAAACTTTCATTTGGTTTTGCATTTGTAGTATTTGTATTGCTCAATATTTTTCCTACGATATTCTTAAGTGTTT
The DNA here is from genome assembly GCA_049242885.1 of Chitinophagaceae bacterium. Classification (GTDB taxonomy): domain Bacteria; phylum Bacteroidota; class Bacteroidia; order Chitinophagales; family Chitinophagaceae; genus CAIVPM01. Next base: position 1,813 of record JBMLOQ010000064.1, on the reverse strand, counting down.
TTGGACAAACCCAAAGTTTTGTAACAAATGCCATTCCTGTATTACGTGTAGTAAGTATAGCAATGCTTTTAATGAGTATAAGCACCGTTTGGCTAAATGCTATCACTGGCACTGGCAATACCAAAATAAATTTAGCAATTGAGTTAATTACTATAATTGCTTATTGCTCTTATGTATATATCATTTTAGAAAAACTAAACAAAAGTGTAACTTGGGGTTGGGGTAGCGAATGGGTATATTGGATAACCATGTTTATACCTGCTTTTTGGTATATGCATAGTGGAAAGTGGAAAAAGAAAATTGTATAATCATTTTTAAAATATATTACTAACTCAAGGCAATTTTGTATTAGTAATACTCGAAAACATATGAAAAACATTTTGTTATTTGGTGCAGGAAAATCATCAACTGTATTGATAGATTATCTAAAAAAAATTACAACTGAAAGAAACTGGACAGCAACAATTGCAGATGCCAACTATCATCAAATTGCAATAAAAACCAAAAATCATAAGCAATTAAATGCTGTTGAAATTGATATAAATGATTCTACAAAACGTGCAGAACTAATACAACAAGCCGATATTGTGATAAGTTTAATGCCACCTAGTTTACATATTTTAATTGCTAAAGATTGCATTACCTACAAAAAAAATTTACTTACTGCCTCTTACATAGATGAAACCACAAAAGCATTAGCAAAAGAAATTGAAGCCAACGATTTACTGTTTTTGTATGAAATGGGTTTAGACCCAGGCATTGATCACATGAGTGCTATGCAGCTAATTAATAAACTAAAAGCTAATGGCGAAATTATTACAAAATTCATGTCGCATTGTGGTGGATTAGTTGCAAAAGAAAGTGATGACAATCCTTTTCACTACAAAATAAGCTGGAACCCCCGAAACGTTGTAATGGCAGGCAAAGAGGGTGCCACTTTTATGGACAGCTTTCAATTAATTCATCTTTCATACGAAGAACTCTTTGCTAAATTACACAAAGTAGTAACACCTACAAACGAGGAGTTTGGATTTTACCCAAACAGAGATAGCTTAAGTTATATAAACTTATACGATGTACCAACAGTAAGTCAGTTTATAAGAACAACTTTACGACATCCCGATTTTTTGCATGGCTGGAAAAACTTTTTGTTTTACAAACTAACCGACGAAAATAAAATTTACCAAACAGATGGAATGACCTTAACTGCATTTTTTGTTAAACATTTAGAAGTATTAGGATTAGAAAATTGGGCAGAACATTTAATGATAGAAAAAATGGAAATTGTAAGCCAAGAAATTGAAAACATTTTATCTAATATGGTTTACAACGATACCACAAAACAAAATGAGTTAACTTTTGTAGATGATAATGGTAAGCTAATTACTTTAAATGAAGAAGAATTTGAAGGCTACAAATTATCCATGCTTTTAAAACCTAGAGATGATGGTTTTAAAACAAAGCTAGAGCAATTGAGCTTTTTAGGACTTGATGATGATGAAACTTTAATAAATAAAGGACTTTGTAGTGCTGCCGATGTGTTTCAATTTGCATTAGAAACAAAACTGCCTTTATTACCACAAGATAAAGACAGGGTAGTGATGCTGCACGAAATAGAAACAGTGAAAGACGGCATTAAAAAGCAATACAAAAGTTTATTAGATATTGATGGAGAGAACAATGTAAACACAGCCATGGCAAAAACAGTTGGGCTGCCATTAGGTATTGCAGCAACACTAATTTTAGATGGTGTAATTAATAGCAAAGGATTAAAAATCCCCATCACACCAGAAATTTACAATCCTGTACTCTT
>JBMLOQ010000063.1:0-24512 GCA_049242885.1 Chitinophagaceae bacterium | reverse complement strand
GTCATGATGCTTTAGAGCCTCATATTGATACTTTGACCATGCAAATTCATCATGGAAAACACCACCAAGCTTATGTAGATAATTTAAACAAAGCTATTGCTGGTACAGAACATGAAAACAAAACTATCGAAGAATTAGTTGCCGTAGCTGGAAGCATTTCTCCAGCTGTTAGAAATAATGGTGGTGGTCATTGGAATCATACTTTTTTTTGGGAATCATTGAGTGCAAATGCAGGCGGAAATCCAACTGGGAAACTTGCAGAAGCAATTAATGCTGCTTTTGGAAGCTTTGAAGAATTTAAAACTAAGTTTGCAACTGCAGGAACTACTCGTTTTGGAAGTGGTTGGGCTTGGTTAATAGTTAAAGATGGAAAACTAGAGATTTCTAGTACACCAAATCAAGATAATCCCTTAATGGATGTTGCTGATGTTAAAGGAACTCCAATTTTGGGTGTAGATGTTTGGGAGCATGCTTATTATTTAAAATATCAAAACAAACGTCCTGATTATTTAGTAGCTATTTGGAATGTAATTAATTGGTCTAAAGTGGCAGAAAGATTCGAAAAAGCTTAGTAGTATTAAAAAACTATTATATATAAACAAGGCTGCAATATTATTGCAGCCTTGTTCGTTTTAAGTCAAATTTTAATGCCAAATACCATAATTTAAAATGACACTTAAAGAAATTAGACTACTTTCAGCTTCTGATATGGCAGTTTTAAGCCAATGTTATTCTCAAATTCGTCAATTAATACCTTCACTTACTGAATTAAAATCTACCGAAAAAAGATCAATTTTTAAGCTAAGTGCCAATAGATTACCTTTTGTAGAAAAAGCAATTTCACGAATGAAAAGTAGTCCATCTTTATTGCCAAATTATGTTTCACCAAACGATGCAATCAAAGCTTTACATTTATATACACAATTGGTAGAGGCTGAAATGGAGCTTAAAAAATTGTTGGCAAAGGTTGAAAACTCAAAACATCAGGCGGGTAATCAGGCATTAATGATTGCTAAATTATTTTATCACCAGAATGTAAATGCAGCAAAATTGGGTTTTAAAGAAGCAAAAGATATTAGTTCGGAACTCTCTAGTTTATATGTAGCAGGAAGAGGTGCTAAGAATAAAAAGCAAAGTACCAAAGAAATGTAGAATTAAACAATAATGAAATAGAAAATATCTAATTAAAATTAACACTCTGCCAAACCTAAAGGAATATGCAAGGCTAAACCTCCATCAGCTGTTTCTTTATATTTACTATTCATATCCAAAGCTGTGTGCCACATAGTTGTTATTACTTTGTCTAAACTAACCTTAGCAAATTCTGGTGTGCTTTGTAAAGCAAGTTGTGATGCTGTAATCGCTTTAATTGCTCCCATTGTATTTCTTTCTATGCAGGGCACTTGTACCAATCCTCCAATTGGGTCACAAGTTAATCCAAGGTGATGTTCCATAGCAATTTCAGCTGCCATTAATGTTTGTTTTTGTGTGCCTCCTAAACACTCTGTAAGTGCTGCTGCTGCCATAGCACTACTTACACCAATTTCTGCTTGGCAACCTCCCATTGCTGCACTAATAGTTGCCCCTTTCTTAAAGATGCTGCCAACTTCAGATGCAGTTAGTAAAAATTTTATAATCTTGTCTTCAGTATTTCCATCGCAAAAAGCAATATAGTATTGCAATACAGCAGGTATTACTCCAGCTGCTCCATTAGTTGGAGCTGTAACTACTCGTCCAAAGCTTGCATTTTCTTCATTTACTGCAAGGGCAAAACAACTTACCCAATCTAAAATATAATTAAATCCATTACCTCCATTTTTTATAGCTTGCAACCAATCTGTGTAATTATTATACACCTGTTGCTGCATTAATTTTTTATTTAAATCGGCAGCTCTTCGTTTTACTTCTAAGCCACCAGGCAAAATGCCCTTTGTATGACAACCTCTATAAATACAGGCCTGCATAGTATGCCAAATTTTTAAAATGCCAGCCTTCGTTGCCTCTTCATTTCGCCAAGCGGTTTCATTTTCAAGTACTACTTCGCTGATATTTAAACCAGTTTTGATGCACCAATGCAATAAATCTTCTGCATTGTTTATTGGAAAGGGTAAGTCAATTGGTTTATTTATAATGCTATTTTTTGCACCTTGCTCTTGCTCAATAAATCCACCTCCAATACTATAATAGGTTTCACTATGTTGTTTACCATCAATAGTATCAACCAAAAAGCTTACTCCGTTGGGGTGGTAAGGCAAATTTTCGGTGAATAAAAACTGTAAGTGGTGTTCATTAAATTCAATTTCTTTTTTTCCAGCAAGTAAAATTTTTTTATTGTTATAAATTTCTTTGGTTTTGGGCATTACCAAGTTTATGTCTATTGTTTCAGGATCTTCTCCACACAAGCCAAGTAAAATGGCAATATCTGTACCATGACCCTTGCCTGTTTTTGCTAGTGAGCCATATAATAAAACAGTTACATTTTTAATATTTTCGATTCCAAATAAACTGTCAATTTTTTGTACAAATGCTTGAGCAGCTCTCCATGGACCTAAGGTGTGAGAACTACTTGGCCCAACACCAATTTTAAACATATCAAAAACAGAAATTGCTTCGTGTGGCATAGAATAAATGATTAAGTGATAGTTTCAGCAATATCTTGCTTTTTATCCATTTTTTTGGATTTCTTAAAAAAGTAACTTCGCCATTTACCGAAAACTCTAAAATAGTATTCATTATTAAAAAGCTGAGAATCTTTCATAGCTTTTACTAATAAAAAGGTGGCAATGGGAATTAAAACGTAGATACTAAGCCATATCCCAAATATTGGTTTCATCACTTCTTCTTTAGAAAAACGCTCTCCAAAAGTGTTGAGTAAATGAAAAAGCACAAAAAATGCAATAGCAAATATTAAAGGAGTTCCTAACCCTCCTTTTCTAATAATGCTACCCAATGGTGCACCTATTAAAAACATAACAAAGCAGGCTAGGCTTAGTGTAAAGCGTTTCTGCCATTCTATTTTATAAGAAAGTAAATAATTGTTTCGCATTTTGTAGTCGCCCAAAATTGTGTTTTGTAAACTTCTAGCAATGGATAAACTATTTGCAGCTTTTTCGTAGCAACTTCTTTTTACAGAATCAGGTAGAACAAAAGCTTTTGCTGATTTTTTTAATGGAATATTTGTCCAACCCGTATCTCTATATTTTAGAAAATTTAAATAAGGCAATAATTCAATTTTCGACCTTGCTTCGTAAATATTTCCTTGCTTGTTTACACTATCCAAATTTTTATCAATTTGCCTAATGCTAAGCATTCGAGCATTTTTCTGAAAAACTTCTTCTTTGGTTTTATTCATTTGTAAACTACTAAGGTCTAGAAGTTTTTTGTATTCTTTAAAGCCCATTCTTATAAAATCTGTCTTTTCGGCACCTTTATAACCTTTTTCTAGCACTCGCCATCCATTATATAAAGTAAATTCAAGGAATTTTTTGTTTGGGCTTACTCGCATTACACCTCTTTCGGCTGTGATTATATAATCTTGTAATGTGTTGTTTTTTTCAAAAATCACAATGTTTTTAATAATACTGTCGTTTTCTTTTTTTCCAACTCTTACAACATAGCCATTTAATTTATTGTAAAAAACGCCCTCTTTTATATCTAAAGCTGGTTGAGCTACTATAATATCATGCTTTAAAGCTTCGAGTTTTAACTCAGCAACTGGAATAAAATAATTTAAACATAAAAAGGTAAATATTGTAATGATAACTGCTACATACAATAATGGCTTCATAAACCTTAAAAGAGAAATTCCTGCTGATTTTATGGCAACAATTTCAAATGTTTCGCCTAAGTTGCCAAAAGTCATGATGCTAGACAACAACATAGCAATGGGCATGGCCAACGGAAAACCATGCAAAACAACTAAACCAATAAGCTTAATGAATGTGGTAAAGTTTAAGCCTTTACCCACCATATCATCAATATACAACCAAAAAAATTGTAAGGTAAGTATAAAAATAGCCAATAAAAAGGTGGCTAAAAAAGGGCCTATAAATGCACGAATTACTAATATATCTAATTTCTTAAACAAATTTTATTAACTAAGGAAACAAAAGTAAAGGTTTACAAAAGCAAAAAGCAATGGCATTTTATATCATGTAAAAAATTAACTTGTATTTATAACTTTATTTTATTCTTTTTGTAAGAATTGATTATGCACGAAAGCCAATTTAAAACATACGATTTCATAATTGCTGGAGCTGGATGTGCTGGTTTAAGTTTGTTGTATGCCATATTAAATGAGCCAACTCTACAACAAAAGAGAATTTTGGTAATTGATAAAGAGATAAAAAACAAAAATGATAGAACTTGGTGCTTTTGGCAAAAAGAGCAAAGCACTTTTGAAAATATTGTTTGCCACAAGTGGGATAACTTAAAGTTTGAATCAAATTATTATAAAGCACATTTTAACATACTTCCTTATGAATACAAAATGATAAGGGGGATAGATTTTTATACTTGTGTTTTGAATTTGGCTGAAAAATTTGCAAACGTAGTTTTTAAAAATGAAGCAATAGAAGCAATAGAAGTTTACCAAGCAAAAGGAATAGTAAAAACTAGCAATTTTACTTATGAAGCAAACTATGTTTTTAATAGCACAAATTTGTTTTATACTTTGCAAAAACCTATGCTTTTGCAACATTTTATGGGTTGGGAAATTGAAGTAAACAATCCAATTTTTGATGAAAAAATGGCTACGTTTATGGACTTTACAGTACCACAAACACATGGCACTACTTTTATGTATGTGCTACCTACAAGCCCTACAAAAGCTTTGGTAGAGTATACTTTGTTTACAGAAAATGTTTTAGCAAAACAAGCATATACACAAGCATTAGAAAACTATATAAAATCAAAATTAGCTATTGATGAATACAGCATTACACACGAAGAGTTTGGTATTATTCCTATGACCAAACAACAATTTGCTACACATCATCAACAAAAAATAATACATATTGGCACGGCAGCAGGCTGTGTAAAAGCAAGCAGTGGTTATACGTTTTCATTCATTCAAAAACACACAAAAGCCATTGTACAAAAGCTTGTTGCAAATAAACCCCCAATAGTTAAAAAATCTTTTTTCCAAAAACGATTTCACTTGTACGACAAAACATTATTAGAGGTTTTGCTACAGAAAAAAATGCAAGGAGATGAAATTTTTGCTAAAATTTTTAAAGGGAATACACCACAAAAGGTATTAGCTTTCTTAGATAATGAGTCTACACTTTTAAATGAAATAAAACTAATGAATAGTGTGCCTACCACTACATTTTTGCCAATAGCGTTAAAAGAAATGTTTAGCTAAATATTAGCTCAGTTTGTTTTCTTTGTTTTGTTGTTCTCTAAATTTATTATAAAATTCTTGGGCGTGTTTTTTCATGTCGCCAACTAATTCTTGATTGTGTGTAGCTCTATTAAAAGTATCGGCCATGCCCATTAAAGTTTGATAAAAAAAGTCGGCCATTTCATCTACCATCATGTCTTTTGTCCACAAATCAATTCTTAAAGCACTTTTATCGGCACCGTCCCAAAAAGCCAACATCATAGCTTTTGCAGCTTGGGTTGTATTGGCAGTACTATCAGCTGCTTGCCAATTTATTTGTTGAGGAACTTTATCGTTATCTAAAGTAATATCAATACTAATATTTGATGTGTGCATGCAATTATATTTTATGGCAAAAGTATTAGTAAATGTAAAAAGCAATTAATGAAATTGGGTAAATGATAAATGTTTTTTATCCAATTTTTTCAATAATACTCCACAGCAAGTTGCTAGTATTTGCCCAAGTAAATTTGTTTGCTTGGTCTACACCTTTAGCTACAAGTTGTTGTTTTAAGTTTTCATCTTTATACAAAGTAATCATTTGCTTGGCAATGTCTTCGTGTTCGTTGGGGTTGCAATACAAGGCAGCATCCCCTGCAATTTCTGGCATGCTACTTACATTGCTAGTAATAATAGAGGTTTTGCTTTGCATTGCTTCAATAATTGGCACTCCAAACCCTTCAAAAAAAGATGGATATATTATTGCATAGGCACTTGCTACTAGCCTAGCTAATTGTTTTTCTTCAACATAATCTAGCAATACCACATCGTCTTTGTATTTGTATGTTTTTAACTTTTCTACTACATCATTAAATTGCCAAGCTAATCTTCCTGCAATTAGTAATTTAAAATTGCTTTGCTGCCATTTTTTAAAGATGGAAAATGCTTTTAGCAATCCCATTACATTTTTTCGAGGATGCACCCCTCCTACAAATAAAAAATATTGAAAACCATTGGCGTAACTATCTTGTGTTTGCTGTTTATCTTCCCACGAAAGTGGAATAAAAAATGGCTTTGCTGCACTGTAAATAACGCTTATTTTATTTGCTTTGGTTTTATATTGTGTAATTATATCTTGCTTTGAAAATTCACTAACTGTAGCTATGGCTGTTGCTTTTTTTATGAATAGCGGTGTAAATAATTTATAAAAATACAAATGATGTTTTGGAATGAATTTTGGATAATGGATAAATGCTAAATCGTGAATTACCAAAATTTGCTTTACTTTAGTAAACAAGCTACAATAACCAAAAGGTTGAATTATTATTTGTGGTTTATACTTTTTTAGAGCTAAAGGAACTGCAACATTATACCAGTATAAAAAACTTAGAGCATGCCTAGCAACTGGCTTTACTACTATAGCTTTTACATTATTTGGTATGTAAATATTTGTAGGAATTGATTTGTCGAAAATCCAAATAAAATTATGTAAGGGCTGTTGCATAGCCATGTTGCTAAAAACCTGTTGTGCAAAATAGCCATAGCCTTCTAAAACGCCATCTTGCCAAAATCTTGTATTTACTGCAATTGTCATATTTATAACTCGGCAAAGAAAACAAAAAAGCCCTACAACTAGGCAGGGCTTTTTAACTAAGGAGGCATCAAATATTTTAACTAGCTACAACCTAAGCTATTACCACAGTTTAAACATTTGTAGCAAGTACCACTACGGACAGTTATATGTCCACAAACATTACAACTAGGAGCATCGCTTTGCATGCTTTTTGCAGCAGCATTCATCATGTCCATAGCACCATCAGCAGCTGACATTGCTTTTTGTAACTTTACAGGAGCAGCAGCAGTAAGATTTGCACTTGGAGCAGTTACCACTACATTGCTAAGGTTAGAGCTTCCAATGTATTCCAATCCATCTTCTTCGCCTGTATTGCCTACTTCTGGCTTATCTATAACGTGCACTAAATCGGTTCTGTTTAAATATTCATAGGCTAAGCATCTAAACACAAAGTCTACTAAGCTGGTGGTAGTTTTAATATTTGGATGGTCTACCATACCTGCTGGTTCAAACTTAGTAAAGATGAATTTTTCTACATATTCTTCTAGTGGCACACCATATTGTAAACCAACAGAAATTGCTATGGCAAAACTGTTAATTAAACTGCGTAAGGTGCTACCTTCTTTTGCTAAATCGATAAATATTTCACCTAAAGTACCATCAGCGTATTCACCAGTTCTTAAAAATAATACCTGGCCGTTAATTTTTGCTTTTTGGGTAAATCCTCTACGTTTTGCAGGTAAAGCCTTACGTTCTACGATTTTGCTTAATTCACGTTTAAGTTTTGTGTCTTTACTAGCTGTCATTCTTTTTGTTAACTCAGCTAATAATTCTGCTTCGCTTAAATCACTAAGGCTAAATGCAACTTCTGGGGCTTTTGTTTCCTCTAAAATTTCGCTCTCAGTAGAAGCTTCTTGAGTAGTATCTTTTGCTTTTTTCTTATCAGCTTTGTTGCTTAATGGTTGGCTAAGTTTGCTACCATCTCTATACAATGCACAAGCTTTTAATCCCAATTCCCAGCTTAGTTTGTACGAATCTGCAATTTCTTCAACACTAGCTTCGTTTGGAAGATTGATAGTTTTTGAAATGGCACCACTTAAAAATGGTTGGCATGCTGCCATCATTTTTATATGACCGTGTGCGTGAATATATCTTTCGCCTTTAGTACCACATTTGTTGGCACAATCAAATACAGAATAATGTTCTTCTTTTAAGAAAGGAGCACCTTCAACCGTCATTGTGCCACATATATAATCTCCAGCAGCTACAATTTCTTCGTCGGTAAATCCTAATTCTTCTAAGATGTTTAATCCAAAATCGTTGATTTGATTATCGGTGAAACCTAATCTTTTTAAACAATCGTCGCCTAAAACAAATCTATTGAATACAAAGTTGATGGCGAAGGCCGATTTTAATCCTGATTCTAGTTTTGCAATTTCTTCAGCAGTAAATCCTTTTGCAGCTAAAGTTTCAGCATTAATGTAAGGAGCACCATTAAATGTTGCTGCACCTACAGCATATTGCTCAATAGCTTTAATTTCGCTTTGATTGTAGCCTAATGTTTCTAAAGCATTTGGCACAGCACCGTTAATAATTTTAAAGTATCCACCACCGCTAAGTTTTTTAAATTTCACTAAAGCAAAATCTGGCTCAACACCTGTAGTATCGCAATCCATTACAAGTCCAATTGTACCTGTTGGAGCAATTACAGTGGTTTGTGCATTTCTATAACCAAATTGTTCACCCATTTGTACAGCATCGTCCCAAGCTTTTGTAGCAGCTTTAAGTAAAATATCTGGGCAATGTTGAGCTTTAATGCCTACAGGTTTTATGCTTAAACCATCATATGCACCATCAGCATCATAAGCTGCTGCACGGTGGTTACGCATTACACGCAACATATCGTTTTTGTTGTCTTCGTATTTTGCAAAAGCACCTAAGAAGCTCGCCATTTCAGCACTGGTTTTGTACGCAATACCAGTCATTATAGCACTTATTGCACCAGCAATTCCTCTAGCTTCTTCACTATCATAAGCAATACCACTAATCATTAAAATAGTACCCAAATTAGCAAAACCAAGGCCTAGTGTTCTGTAGTCGTAACTTAGTTGTGCAACTTCTTGGCTAGGAAATTGAGCCATTAATACACTAATTTCTAGTACAACTGTCCATAAACGAGATATATACTCTAAACCTTCAACATCAATACTATTGGTTTCTTCATTAAAGAATTTTCTTAGGTTGATGGATGCTAAATTACAAGCAGTATTGTCTAAAAACATGTACTCGCTGCAAGGGTTGCTTGCATTAATTCTTCCTCCTTGAGGGCAAGTATGCCATTCGTTTATAGTAGTATCATATTGAGTTCCAGGGTCTGCACTTCTCCAAGCAGCATAACTAATTTTTTCCCAAACATCACGTGCAGGGATTTTTTTCATTGTTCTGCCATCGGTTCTAGCTTTTAATTCCCAGTCTTCTCCTTTTTCTAAAGCTTCAAAGAAACTGTTTGGAATACGTACTGAGTTGTTGCTATTTTGACCAGCAACCGTACTATAAGCCTCTCCTTCGTAATGACTATCATAACCAGCAGCAATTAGTGCCCCTACTTTATCTTCTTCTTTAACTTTCCAATCAATAAAATCCATCACCTCTGGATGATCTAAATCTAAACAAACCATTTTTGCAGCTCGGCGTGTTGTGCCACCACTTTTAATTGCACCTGCACTTCTATCACCAATTTTAAGGAAGCTCATTAAACCACTACTTGTACCACCACCACTTAATTTTTCGCCACTACCTCTTATTTGACTAAAATTTGTACCAACACCGCTACCATATTTAAATATACGGGCTTCGCGAACCCACAAATCCATTATACCACCTTCGTTAACTAAATCATCGTTTACACTTAATATAAAGCAAGCATGAGGCTGAGGACGCTCATAAGCATTTTGCGATTTTTTTAGTTGATTATCAGCAGGATCTACATAAAAATGACCTTGAGGCTTTCCTGTAATGCCATAACTTTCGTGTAAACCTGTATTAAACCATTGAGGACTATTTGGCACACAACTTTGATTAAGTATGCTGTACACTAACTCTTCATAAAAAACTTGAGCGTCTTGAGCTGTTTCGAAATAATTATATCGTTCTCCCCAAACTCGCCAGCAATTTGCCATGCGATGTGCTACTTGCTTGGCACTAGTTTCTCTGCCTAATGTACCATCTGCTTGAGGCACACCAGCTTTTCTAAAATATTTTTGAGCAAGAATATCTGTAGCAATTTGGCTCCATTGTTTTGGAACTTCTACATTATTCATTTCAAAAACTTTTTCGCCAGTAGGGTTTTTTATTACACTACTACGATAGTCGTACTCAAATAAATCAAATGGAGATACACCTTCTTTGGTGAATCTACGGCTAAATTGAAGCCTTTTTTGTAGGTTGTTGGTGGTCATTTCTTTGTGCAATCTTTTTTTTGTTAAAGGTTTGTTATAAACAGCCCTGAAAACTTAAAGGGGAGAACGAAAATATCTGTACGCAACTCAAACTCCAAAAGTCTAATATCAACAATTTGTGGAAAAACTATGTGTATTTCTTTGTATTGCAATTGGGTATTGATTTTTATGAATTTTACACATTGTTGAATCTAATTTGTTGAAAATTTTTATGTTTTTGTACTACTTTGTTTTATAATTAAATAACGATGCCCATTTTATAAAATTGTGATAGTAAACAACAATAGATTTGCACATGTGTGGATATGTATAATACAATTTTGTTTTAGAATGAAAAAGCTGTTTTTTTTAATATTTCTTATTTCTTTAGTTTTTGAAGGAAAATCTGGCGTAGATACCATTAGTATTCCTAGCAACGCAATGGGTCAAGCTTTTAATGCAGTTGTAATTACTCCAAAAGGCTATAAAAAAAGAAAAGCTTATTCAACTGTTTATTTATTACATGGTTTTGCAGGAAATTATAGCAACTGGATTGTTAAAGCTCCTTTTTTGCAAGCATTGTCTACACAATATAAAATAATTATTGTATGTCCAAATGGTGGTTTTAGTAGCTGGTATTTTGATAGCCCAATTGACACCACCATGAAGTATAAAACATATATTGGCAAAGAAATTATAGATTTTATAGATTCACATTATGCTACAATAAAGCAAAAAACAGCTAGAGCTATAACAGGGTTAAGTATGGGTGGTCATGGTGCATTGTACTTGGCAAAAGAATTTAACGAAACATTTGGTGCCTGTGGCAGCATGAGTGGTGGTGTAAATTTGTATGCTAGTAAAAATAAATTTGATATAAGTAAAAGAATTGGGGACACTTTACATTTTAAACAAAATTGGATTGATTGCTCCGCAGTAAATTTTTTACCAAAAGTAAACAAACAAGACAGCCTTAAAATAATTATTGATTGTGGCATTGATGACTTTTTCTTTGACGCCAACCAACAATTGCACCATGAATTAACAAAAAATAAAGTTCCTCACGATTTTATAGTACGACCTGGTGCCCATAACTGGGTGTATTGGACAAATGCAGTAAAATACCAGCTTCAGTTTTTTTATGAATATTTTATGAGTAAAAGAATAGAACAATAAACTAACCATTTAATAGTTGTTGTAACACTAAAACACCTTCGCTAGCAGTTGCTTCTATTGCAACAATTTTACCCAAATTCTCAGTAGACGGAATATGCTTATCAATTATATATTTAGAGGCGTAGGGATTTACATAATTAAGCAAACCTGCTGCAGGATATACTTGTAAAGAAGTGCCAATTACAACAAAAATATCAGCTTCTTCTGTAATTCTTACAGCTTCATTCATCATTGGTACAGCTTCTTCAAACCACACAATAAAAGGCCTTAATTGTGATCCATCTGGGGCAAGATCGCCAAGGTTAATGTCTCCTTTGCACTCATATGTTTTTGATGCATTATTTACACTTCTACTTTTAAAAATTTCGCCATGCAAATGCAACACTTTTTTGCTGCCACCTCGCTCATGCAAATCATCAATATTTTGCGTAATTATATGTACATCAAAGTCTTTTTCTAAAGCTGCCAATGCTTTGTGAGCTTCGTTTGGTAAGGCTTTAGCAACGTCTTTTCTACGCTCGTTATAAAAATCTAGCACTAATTGTGGATTGTTTTTGAAGCCTGTAGGAGTTGCAACCTCATAAACATTATATCCTTCCCATAAACCATCACTATCTCTAAAAGTTTTTAAACCACTTTCAGCACTTATACCTGCCCCACTAAGCACCACTAATTTTTGTTTTGCCTTTATCATTCGAATTAATTTTTAAAGAAGCAATGTAGCTTTTTTGTATTATAGAAACAAACAAATGGTAATATTTGCAACATAAAATTATTCTTAAAATGAGTTCATTTATTATAGAGGGCCAACATACATTACAAGGAAACATTACCCCACAAGGGGCTAAAAACGAAGCACTTCAAATTTTGTGTGCTGTACTGCTTGCTCCACAAAAAACAACTATCCATAATTTGCCTAAAATTATTGATGTTTTATTGTTGATAGATTTATTGGAAAATTTTGGAGTTAAAATTAATTGGATTGATAAAAATAGTTGTGAATTTGATGCTAGTGATATAGATATAAACTTTTTGTATCATCCAAACTACAAAGAAAAAGCTACAAAAATTAGGGGAAGTGTAATGCTTGCTGGACCATTATTAGCACGATTTGGCAAGGCCTTTATACCAAAACCTGGTGGCGATAAAATAGGAAGAAGAAGAATAGACACGCACATTATTGGCTTACATAAACTTGGTGCTACTTATTACTTTGATGAAATATTAGAAGGATTTGTTTTAGAGGCTAATGAGTTAAAAGCCAACTATTTGATGCTTGATGAACCATCTGTTACTGGAACAGCTAATATTGTAATGGCTGCTATAAAAGCAGAAGGGAAAACCACAATTTACAATGCAGCTTGTGAGCCATACTTGCAACAATTATGCACTATGCTAAATAGTATGGGTGCAAAAATTAAAGGAATTGGTAGCAATTTATTGGAAATTGAGGGTGTTGATACATTTACTGGCACTACACATACTATTTTGCCAGATATGATTGAGGTAGGTAGTTTTATTGGATTAGCTGCAATGACTCAAAGTAATATTACAATTAAAAATTGTGGCGTTAAACATTTAGGAATTATTCCAGAAAAGTTTATGCAATTGGGTATTGACTTAAAAATTAATGGCGATGATATTGAAGTGCCAGCACAAGAATTATATACAATACAATCTTATTTAGAAGGAGGCATTTTAACCATTTACGATAACCCATGGCCTGGCCTTACACCTGATTTATTAAGTATTTTATTGGTGGTAGCAACACAAGCCCAAGGCAGTGTACTTATACACCAAAAAATGTTTGAAAGCAGGTTGTTTTTTACAGATAAATTAATAGATATGGGGGCACAAATTATTTTGTGTGATCCACACCGTGCAACTGTTGTTGGGCTAGCAAGAAAGTTTGCTTTAAAAGGTATAACTATGGCAAGTCCTGATATTAGAGCAGGCGTTGCTTTGTTAATTGCAGCTCTTAGTGCTAAAGGAAAAAGTACCATTCAAAATATTGAGCAAATTGATAGAGGATACGAAAATATTGAGCAACGATTACAGGCTTTGGGTGCTAATATTTTGAGAGTTTAAACTAAATATTTAAAGTGATGTTGATTTATAGAAATAGTAAATCTCTGTGCTAATTATTTTATTTTTCTGTTTTTTATATTTTCAAATTCAGATTCATAATCTTCTCTAATTGTACCAAACCATCTATCCCACCACAAAAAATACAAGCCATAATTCCCCTTAAAATATTGATGGTGTTGGTTGTGGTTTACGCTTGTATTTATCCACTTGCCAAGTTTAGATTTTGCAAAATTTTTAGGATAAAGCTCCCATCCTAAATGCCCATATACATTGTACACCATCATAAATAAAAAAAAGAAGAATAAATGATATTTTGTAATGGGTATTGTAAAAAAGAAAATAATTACTATACCAACTTCTATTAAAGCCTCAAAGGGATGAAATGCAAAAGCTGCCCATGGCGATGGGTTGGTAGATTTGTGATGTATTAAATGCACCTGCTTAAAAATTATTTTATGATGCATTAATCTATGTGTAAAGTAAAAATAGGCATCGTGTGCTAATAGCATAATTACAAATGCAACAAAAAACCAAAACCAGCCATAGTCACTAATAGTGCTATAAAATAAAGTGTATTTTTTTATAGAAGTTCCAAGAATTAAATAAGCAGTGGATGAAAATATAATAATCGTAAAAATACTGTAAACAATTTCTCTTATATAATCTTGTTGTTTGGGAAGTTTCGGTTGAATTTTTTTATACAACCAATCTGTTTTTTTGTACCAATAAAACACACCAAATGCAAAGCCTGCGATTATAAAATATCTTAGGGCAATTATGGCAGTAATTTTTGTAAACATCAAATTATTTCTATAAAAAATCCACTAACAAATGATAGTGGATACAAAGCTAAAAACTCTTTTGTACTAAAAAACTAAAAACTCATTAATTCTTTAAACTTAACTGTTTGCCTTCGGCTAACTTCAATTTTTTCGCCTCCTTTAAGTTCTACAAGTAATCCTCCATTAAAGTAGGGCTCTATTTTATCTATCCATTTTGTGTTGATAATATGTTTTCTGTTGGCTCTAAAAAAAACTTTATCGTCGAGCCTTTCTTCTAAAGCATTTAAGGATTTTAAAATTAAAGGCTTATTAGCACCAAAAAACACTTTGGCATAGTTACCTACACTTTCAAAAAGTCTAATATCACTTAATTTTACAAACCAGCAACGTTCGCCATCTTTTACAAATACTTGATCATTATCGCCTAATGGGCCTCTATTAATTGCAGCACTAACGCCCATTTTTTCTTTTGCAAGTTCATCTTGTAGTTTATGAATAGCATCGGCTAAGCGTTTTGGTTCTATGGGCTTCATTAAATAGTCTAAAGCATTTACTTCAAACGCTTTTAAGGCATACTCGTCGTAAGCAGTTGTAAAAATTACCTTTGGAGCTTTTTCTAACTCTGCCAACATATCAAAACCTGTTTTACTAGGCATTTGAATGTCTAAGAAAATTAAATCTGGATTGTGTAAATCAATTTTTTCTATGCCTTCGTTGGCGTTTGCTGCTTCGTCGATTACAGCAATTTCTCCATGTTCTTCTAATAATTTTTTTAGCTCGTTGCGTGCCAATCTTTCATCATCAATTATTAAGGCTTTAATACTCATAGTAAGAATTTTTATACTGGCATAATAATTTTTGCTTCTACCATGCCTTCGATATTTTTTAATTTAAAGGTAGCTTTTTTACCAAATAATAAGTTTAATCTGTTGTATGTGCTAGTAATGCCAAAGCCATCGGCATTTACAATACCTTCTAGTTGCCCAGTATTTTGTACAATTAGCTCGTGGTGATTATCAACAAAATCTGAGATAATAATTATTTCACCGCCATTAATTCTTTTACTAATACCATGTTTTATTGCATTTTCTACAAGTGTTTGTAGCATCATAGGAGGTACTGGTTGGTCTTTAGTATCTTCATCTATATCAAAACTTACTTTTAATCTATCTTCAAACCTAATACTTTCTAATGCTAAATAATCTTGAACAATACTAAGTTCTTTTTCTAAGGTTGTAGTTTCTATTTTTTCGGCTTGCATGCTGCTTCTTAAAATATTACTTAACTCAGTAATGGCATTTCTTGCACGTTGAGGATTTTCGTCTACCAAGGCTCTAATACTATTTAAAGCATTGAAAATAAAATGTGGATTAATGTGTGATTTTATAGTTTTAAGTTCTAATTCTTTTACCAAAGATTCTAATCTAATTCTATCAATTTCATTAGTACGAGCTGATAAAATATAGTGCCATACATAATAAATACTAACCCAAACTAAGACTATAGGACTATAATCGAATAAATTAAAAATAAACCTTTTAGGTACAGTTGCTTTTATTTTTGGATCGTACCATTTTAGATGCTCAACAATTGAACTATTTAAAATACTATACAAAATACAAATCCCAACTATTACAAGCGATAATTTTAGCCACATTTGACCAACTATGGGGGGCAATAAATTAAATTGTTTAATACAATGTCGTAACAAGTGTGTAAATAAGAAACCAAGTATAATTGAAAGACTTAGTCTATTTATGACCATTGGGGTAATTACTTGATCGAATGTTTTCGTAAAAAATATTATCACCGATGCATAAAAAACCCATCCACCAATTTGGCACCACCAATATGCATATTTATTATTTGTAGCCATGAATACAAATATAAGATGGCATTAAGGCTTGTAAAAAGTTTATCTTTTATGAGTGGATAGTTAGCTTGATTATTGGCGACATATAGTTTTCGATAATTGAATTTACAAAAATTGAAACAAAATTTTAAAGTATAATTTATTTAATTTGCCGAATGAGTAAACCTTTTTTGCATACTGTATTGTCGCCAAAATTGCTTGATATTTATGATGTGGAGAATAGTATTGTAGTAATTATTGATGTATTTAGAGCTACAAGTACAATTGCTACAGCAATGTATAATGGAGCTGAAAAAGTTATTCCTGTAGATAATGTAGAACGTTGTATTGAAATTGGAAAACAAACCCCCAATAGCATAACAGCAGGTGAAAGAGATGGAAAAGTAATTGAAGGATTGCAGCATGGTAACTCTCCTGCTGAATATCCAAAAAGTTTTATAGAAGGCAAAACCTTGGTACTTACCACCACTAATGGTACAAAACTATTGCACATGGCTTTGCAGCGTGGTGCAAGTAGTGTAATTACAGGCTCATTTCCTAATTTGTTGGCGGTATGTAACTATTTAGTACAGCAAAATAAAAATGTTTTTTTGGGCTGCAGTGCTTGGAAAGATAGATTTAATTTAGAAGATACACTTTTTGCTGGTGCTGTAATTGAGGCTGTTAAAAATAATTTTACCATACATTGCGATAGTAGCCTAATGGCCGAGCAAATGTATAGTTTGCATAAAAACGATATGCCACAGTTTATTCGTCAAACTACGCACTGGCATAGATTGGCAAAGTTTGGATTAGAAAAAGAATTGGAGTATTGTGTTACACCAAATGGAGCTAATGTATTACCAATTTACAAAAATGGAGCATTGATTTTAGGTTAAGTAGAAGTTGCTTTTGTATAAAACAATTTGTATTTAACTTTAGTATAAAATAATTTTAACTCCTCATTTGTATAAAACAAAGGGTACTGCATTAAAAAGGTAAATGTCATCCCAAAAATGAGCATGGTACAATAAATATAGCAGTGCATTAAAAACATTAATAATAACATTTTATTTCGCCATTTTTTAAACCATACTAAAAATGGCATAGTAAGCTCAAACACCAAAATAGCATAGTTTAAAGGAACATAAAACCACTCTTTAGTAGCTAATATTTTAGCAAAATCAAAAGCATGAAACCTTTCGTTATACAAGGAGTATTGAAGTCCTTTGCCTTGCTGCCAAAATTTATTTTCTAGCTTAAAATAACCAGTATAAAAGTAAGCCATACAAAGATTAATCATCATACTATAAGCAGCTAAGTTGCTTATTAAGTTGTATAAGCCCTGTACTTTGGGTGATAATGGCTTGTATTTAAAGAGTGTGGCATATTGATAACTATTAACAAAGCACATATAAAAAGCAATAATTAGGCACATTTCATCTCCAGTATTGCCAAAACTAGCATTCATGCCTCTTAGAATGCTGTAGCAAATAAACATGGCAATTGCACCAAAGTTTTTTCCTATGCCTAAAATGTGAATTATGCTACTAAGAATACAAATAGAAATAACCCAATGATAGTGAGATTGAAGCCAGTCGATATTTAAATGTAATGCTTTAAGTATAGGCTCTTGCTTGGTTTTTAAATAGCTATTAGGGCTATATAAAACTTCAAAGGCAGGGGATCTAAAAAACAATTCTTTTATAAACCAAAAACTAATAGCAATGCGTACAAAAGCCAAAGCAACTGCTTTTTTATTTTCCTGTTGGAGTTGAAATATGAGTAAATCTAATTTCTTAATCATGTGGGTTAAAAGCTATAATATGGAGATACAAAACATGGAACAACTATACCATCTTGCACATCATATTCAATATGGCTTAATTTGTGTGGGGGTATATAATTATTTTTTATTACAAGTTGATATTCTTTGCCAATTGTGTTTATTTTTTCATCAATTAATACTTGCTTGCTTATATTCAATAAATTGGTAAAATGTATAATTGGTGGTTTTTGTGCAGCACTTATTTTGCTAGATTCTTGTATATACCAAAAATTGGTTTGTAGGCTGTCTTGCTTTTTAAGTTTATTTAAAGTTGCAATGTTTTCAGTTTCTAAGTAATGAGAAATCCTGAAAAGCACATGGTCTAAATTATCGTAATAATTATTAAATGGTGCTCGTGCAATACGTTGACTTATAAAATACCTAGTTATATTAAAAGTATCGGTTTTTTGAGGATTTTTTATTTGCCTTACTACAAATAATACTTGTTTGTTGTAAATACTTGGATTACTAAACAAATGCCAATTCTGTCTAATTACTAAAGTATAAGCATGATGTGTTTTTGGCGAAATTTTTTTTAATGTTTTTGGCAACCCAATAATAAGTGATGTTAAAATCCAATATATCAAAAAGCAGCAAATTGCAACATACGATATAGTGCGATACGCAATGGGCAGTTTATTTTGGGTTGTAGCTTCCATTGCATCAAAAGTAAAAAATATCGGCTAAACTTTTTAAATAAACTTAATAAGCAATTATTTTTAAAGGTTTTAAATAGGTTATTTTCAAAGTAACTAATTGTAAAAAACAATTTTGATTGAAATAACGAAAACTAAAATCAGATTTAATATTATAATCTTACATCAATACCTTCATTTTTCAAGTATTTTTTTAAACTATTAATTTCAATTTCTTTGAAGTGAAACACACTAGCAGCAAGTGCTGCATCAGCAAACCCTATGTTAAAAACATCTTTAAAATGCTCCATACTTCCACCACCACCACTTGCAATTACTGGAATGGGAAGAGTGGTAGCAATTGTTTTTGTAATATCACAAGCAAAGCCTTGTTTAGTGCCATCATTGTTCATGCTGGTAAGCAATATTTCGCCAGCACCATTGTTATAGGCTTTAGTAGCCCAGTCTATACAGGTTGTATTGGTTTTTGTACGCCCCCCATTCAAATAAACATACCATTCATTATCTTGTTCTTGCTTTACATCAATAGCTACAACTACACATTGGCTTCCAAAGTTTTTAGCAAAACTTTCAATTATACTTGGATTATTATAGGCAGCAGTATTAATAGAAATTTTATCGGCTCCATTTTGTAAAAGCAAATGCACATCGTCAACAGTTTTTATACCACCACCAACGGTAAATGGAATGTTTATAGTGCTTGAAATTTCGTTTACTAAACTTGCTAAAGTTTTTCGTTTTTCTACGGTAGCAGTAATGTCTAAAAACACCAATTCATCAGCACCATTTTTTGCGTAAGCAGCTGCCAATTCAATAGGGTTGCCTGCATCTCTAAGTTCAATAAAATTAGTGCCTTTAACAGTGCGTCCATCCTTAATATCAAGGCAAGGAATTATTCTTTTTGTAAGCATTAAATTGGATTTTAAATAGTTATTTTTCCTTCATATATGGCTTTGCCAACAATTGCACCTTTGCACCCAATGTTTTGTAGTTCAATTAAATCTTTCATATTGCTTACACCTCCACTTGCAATTAATTGTATTGTGGGATATTTTGAAATAATGGATTTGTACAATTCTATTGATGGTCCTTGCAGCATGCCATCTTTAGAAATATCGGTACAAAAAAATTGTTGAATGCCTAATGCTACATATTGAGATAAAAAATCATAAATAGTTGTTTCTGTAATTATTGTCCATCCATTTATGGCAATCATTTCATCTCTAACATCGGCACCCAATAAAAATTTTGAAGCTCCAAATTCATTTATCCACTCTTTTAAAAGAGCTGGTTGTTTTACTGCAATACTCCCAATATTAACTAAATTGGCACCTGCATTTAAAACATTTTCAACATCCTCTTTTGAAGTAACACCTCCACCAAAATCTATGCTTGCTGTAGTGCATTTAGCAATAGATTCTAGTGCTTTTAAATTGGTTACTGTTCTGTTTTTTGCCCCATCAAGGTCAACCACATGCAATTTTGTGTATCCTTTATCTGCAAACATTTTTGCCACTTCAGCGGGATTGCTATTATAGATTTTTTTTGTGTTGTAATCTCCTTCGCTCAATCTTACACATTCACCATTTATTATATCTATTGCTGGAATAATAAATTGATATTTCTGTTGAAGCATGTATTAAGTAAGATTTAAAAAATTAGTAAGTATTTGTTCTCCTATAGCTGCACTTTTTTCTGGATGAAACTGTACTCCATAAAAATTATCTTTTTTAAGTGCACTACTGAAAGGTAGAATGTAGTTGGTAGTTGCAATGGTATTGTTGCAAATGGCTGCATAGTAACTATGTACAAAGTAACAATAGCTATTGGTGGTAATATTGTTAAACAAAATATTATTATTGGGTTCAATAGTATTCCAACCAACTTGGGGTACTTTTAAAGCATTGCTTTCAAATTTTTTTACTGGGGTGTCAAAAATGTTTAAACAATTAGTATTGTTTTCTTCGCTATGTGTGCACATTAGCTGCATGCCTAAGCAAATGCCCAAAGTGGGTTGTTGTAACTTTTTTATTATTTTATCTAAGCCTTGTTGTTGTAAGTATTGCATGGCACTACTAGCTTCTCCAACTCCAGGAAATATTACTTTATCTGCACTACTAATGGCATGGGCATCATTGGTTACAATACCAGTTGCACCAATTCTTTGTAAGGCATATAAAACACTTTGTATATTGCCTGCATTGTATTGAACAATTACAATATTCATAACTGTTTTAATGTAAAATTTGGTTTATAAATTGGGTGGTTGTATTGTTTATATCTTCACAATTTTGTAAAGCTTTTATATATGCCGAACCAATTATTGCCCCATTACTATTGGCACAAGCTGTATTAAAAGTTTGTTTATCTTTTATCCCAAAGCCAACTAATATTTTATTTTTTAGTTGATATGATTGTAGTCTTTGTAAGTAAGATGTTACAGTGCTAAAATCTTTATCACTGCCAGTAATTGATGAGCTGCTTACCGCGTATAAAAATCCACTGCTGAGATTATCTAACATTCTTACTCTAGCCTCACTAGTTTCTGGTGTTACTAAAAAAATAAAGTTTAGATTATGTTTATCAATTATTGACTTATATGTTTTTTCAAACTCATAAGTGGGCATATCAGGCAAAATCAATCCATCTACCCCAACTTCTTTTGCTTTAGCACAAAATTTTTCAAAACCAAACAGCAAAACAGGATTTAAATAACCCATAAGAATTAAAGCTGTTTTGCTTGTTAAAACATTTTTGTTTTCTTTAAGTTGATTAAAAAGTACTTCTATTGTCATGCCATTATTTATAGCTACCATACTGCTTTCCTGTATAGTTGGGCCATCTGCCAATGGGTCGCTATAAGGAATGCCCAATTCTATAATATCAACCTTATTGTTTTGTAAACTATTTATTACCTCATTGGTACTTTCTAAAAAAGGGTATCCAGCTGTACAATAAACATTGAGTACATTATTTGTTTTATTTAAAAAAACTTGCTCTAATTTGTTTGTCATTATTGCAAATGTAACGTTTGGGTATTTTTTATAAAATAACTATTGGTTATTTTTCGTTACTAGATAATATCAAATAAAGTTTAGGTTATGAAGTATTTAATTTTTGCCTTAATAATTGCAAGTTTAGCATGCAGTACAGCACAACAAACTACGGCACCAATCGTTTTTCAGCCACAAAAACCCATAGAGAGTGAAAGCAATTTAGTGCCATTTACAAGAGATCTTTATAACAAAATGAAAGAAAGCAAGAAAATTAATATTGGCTTGGTACAGTTTTATATTTCTAATACCATAATATTAAACCAAGGGATAGTTAAAGATGAAATTAGTGTAGGAAATGCTGGCGAATTAAAATCAGAAATTAAAAAAACAGACAAAATAATTGAAATATTAGCATTAACCCCAGGCGTAATTGAAAGTGTAGATTCTGAAGGTATGATGATACGATTTGAAAAAGGCGATAAAAAAACTTTACGATTTATTAACAACAAATATTCTCCCTCATTTTTTAGTTTAAGTGGTAATAATTGGAGCAATGGAACAGCATTTGTAGATTATGCTAATACTAGTTATTTAGCTAGTTGTGGCGATTGCAACACCTTGTCTAATGTAAAATTGCTAATAAAAAAAGTACAATTTGAAACTATTGAAAAAGAAGTACACCAAGTAGGAGGCATGAAATCTCAAGAGGTATTAAACTAATGGCCATATTTTTCATGTACTTTTGCCAACTAATTGTACATTAAAAATGAAAAAAATTATTGCTAGTTTTGTTGTTTTAATTAGTTATAGCTCATTTGCTCAAATTGTAAGTGGTCCCATGCTTGGACATACAGATTTTAGAACATCCACAGTTTGGATGCAATTTGACCAATCTGTAAAGGAAGCTGCACTTTATTACAACCTTAATGGAAAAAATGTAAAGCGAGATTTTGCTATTAATTCAGGAGATTTTAAAACAGCTACTGCTACCTTAGTTGGTTTAGAACCATCAACTACATATACCTATAATATAGTTGTTAATAATAAAAAAGACACTATAGCTTCTGGTAAAACAACCACTCAAACACTTTGGCAATGGAGAGAAAAAACAACACCATTGCCCACTTTTTCATTTCTTGCAGGAAGTTGTGTTTATGTAAACAATCCTGTATATGATAGACCAGGAAAAGCTTATGGAAACGATACCGCCATTTTTGATGTGATGGCAAAAGAAAACGCCAGTTTTATGTTATGGTTAGGAGACAATTGGTATACACGCGAGGTTGATTATTACAGCGAATGGGGATTACACAATCGACCATCTAGCGACAGGGCAAGGCCTTTTTTTAGAAATATAATGAAAGCCATGCCAAACTATGCCATTTGGGACGATCACGACTATGGATTTAACGATGCCGATAAAAGCTATCCTTTAAAAGAAACTAGTAGAGAAGTTTTTAAAAAATTTTGGACTAATCCCAGTTATGGACAAAACAATCAAGGAATTTATAGCAAATTTACATTTAACGATGCCGATGTTTTTTTGCTAGACGACAGATGGTGGAGAAGTAATGATGAAATGCAAGATAGCATTAATGGAAAGCCAAATCCAAACAAAAAAATGTATGGAGCAGCACAATTAGATTGGCTTAAAAACGCTCTATTGCAAAGTAACGCCAATCAAAATATTACATTTAGATTTATAGCAACTGGTAGCCAAGTATTAAACCCTGTAAGCCCATTTGATTGCTTTAGAAAATTTAGTGCTGAGTATAATGAGTTGATGAGTTTTTTAAAGGAAAACAAAATTAATGGTGTAGTTTTTTTAACTGGCGACAGACATCATAGCGAAATAATTAAAGTGGATAGAGAAGGAACTTATCCATTAATAGATATAACAGCATCGCCACTTACAAGTGGAAGCCACAAATTTGGAGGCGTTGAAAAAAACAATCCTTATCGATTGGTTGGTGTTGAGGATATGCAGAACTATACTAAAATCACACTCAAAGGATTAAAAAAAGAAAGAGTATTGCAAGTTGAAATTTTTAACCCTATAGGAGAAAAACAAGCCAATTGGGAAATAAGTTTAAAAGAATTAACTACACCAAAAGCTAAAGATTAATTTATACTGGTGTTTTTATTAACGATTTGATAATTTAAAAAAAATGTGGATAATTTAAAATTACCCCTACATTTGCAATACCAATTATTCAGGTGTCTCGCTTTAAGGATGTTTTTTGTAAATCATTTGAGGGTTGATGGCTTTCTGGTTTTGGATTTTTTAAAACAATAAAATCATTTACAAAATGAACATTTACGTAGGAAATTTGAGTTGGAACATGACCAACCAAGATTTACAAGCATTATTCACTCCATTTGGTGAAGTTATCTCTGCAAAAATCGTTACTGACAAATTTAAAAACGACCGTAGCAAAGGTTTTGGATTTGTAGAAATGGGCGACGAAGAAGGAAATGCTGCAATTGCTGCATTAAACGAAACTGAAATTGAAGGAAGAAAAATCGTTGTAAACGAAAGTCAACCACGTCCTGAAGGAGAAAGAAGACAAGGTGGTTTTAAACCACGTTCTAGTGGTGGTGGATATGGTGGTGGTGGAAGAAGCAGTGGCGGCGGTGGCGGCTACAGCAGAGATAGAAATTCTGGTGGTGGCGGTGGCTACAACAGAGATAGAAACTCTGGTAGTGGCGGTGGATACAGCAGATATTAATTCTAAAGTACAACCTAACTATAACAAAAAACCCTGCATTTGCAGGGTTTTTTGTTATTTAAAAGCGTAGCT
>JBMLOQ010000062.1:21010-23977 GCA_049242885.1 Chitinophagaceae bacterium | reverse complement strand
TTGTACCTGCCCCTCCATGAATTACTAAAGTAGTTTGTTGCATTAGGCAAATGTAAGTGTTGCCTATATATGAAAACGTTTGGAAATTATAACCTTTTTCAAACGTTTTTAAGGTTAATGAAGTTAATTACTACTTGAAAAAGTTCTTATAACAGCAGCACCTCCTCCAGGATTTGAGCCTCCACTTTTGTGAAGCGAATAACTAAAACTAAGCATAAAAAAGCGTTGCAATACATTGTATCTTATATCTTCAATAAAATTACTACTAGCACTTCTATTAATTCCTAAATTTTTGTTTAGAACATCGCTTACACTAAATTTCAGTTCTCCTCTATTGTTTTTAAGAAAGCTTTTTGCCAAACTCATATTTAATAATGGAATACTTGCATTAAAACCATCGCTTCGCCCTGTATTGGTAATATAGTTAAACTCGTTTCTTAAATTTAGCTTCCAAGGTAAATAGTTAATTGTTTCTATGCCAATAGTATTTTGAGTAAAGTTGTTGTTGAGTTGTGGTTGTAAAGAGTAGGTTGCTTTGCTAAAGTTTAATCTAGTAGAAGCAATAATGTCCATTACTTTATCTAAAGTAAACGTCCAGTTAAATCGGGTACTGATGCTACTGTTTTTAATTGCATTTTCTTGGCTGTTTACAAAACCAATGCTTTTATTTTCGTTATATCCAATATCTATTCCAAATCTACTTTTTAGTTTTTTTATTGGCATTCCAAAGTTTATTGTAGTAAATAAATTGGTTATTCCATTAGCATTTATTGGTGTTGTTAAACGTCGCCCATTTGCTTGAATTATATTATCATAAACGATTGCATTATTCATCACATTATATGAACCAATTATAAAAATATTACTGCCTTTTACTATGTTAATATTTGTGTAGCTTAATGATAAACTATGGTTATAAGTTCGTTTTAAATTAGGATTTCCTACAAAAATATTTAATGGATCGCTAATATCTGGTACAGGTTGTAGTTGTTGTGTACTTGGCTGCTGTGTAGAAGTATTATAATTGATATTAATGTTATTGTTTTTTGTAACCTTTACTTGTATTGAAGCATTAGGCAACCAGTCGGTAAAGTTTTGTTGAACCAAAGTATTTTGTGTAAGATTTTTTGCTGTGAGTACAGCATTTTGTAACGATGTACCTAAGCTAAAGTTTACATATTTAGTATTGCGTTTTAAGTAAACTGTTGCTCCACCATATTTATACTCATTTTTAAAAATATTACTTAATGCAGTGTTTAAAAAACTGTAAGAATTAGATGCTGGATTAAAATCATAAGTGGTTGCATTGCTTTCGCCAACACTAAAATTATAGTATCCATTTATTTGCAACAAAGTTTTTCGGTCTAAAGCTTCTGTAAAACTTGCATTTAATCCCAAACCAAAGGTACTAGCATCTTTAAAGTTTTGTTGGTTTATATTTTGCAATTGAGTTGAAGGACTGTACACTGTATTTTGAGTATTTAAAAGTCCATTCAACTTACTTTGATTGTAATCTATATCGATATTGGTAGAAAAAGTTCTGCCTTTTTTTCTAAATTTTTTTCTAAACAGTATACTGTTTGTAAAGTTTACAGCTGAGGTTTTATTTGCTTCGCTAGTATAACCATCATTTAATTTAATATTCCCTTTTGTTAGCGATAAAAAATTGGTAAATGCATTTACTTGCCCTTGCTGAAAAGTGATTTGTGGAGTAATTTTTATAGAATGAAAACTATCAATTTTATGATCAATATCAAAATTGGCTTTTTGCTGTTGGCCATTACGTTGTTTGGATGATGTGCTATTAAAGTCAAAAGGATTTGTTGGGAATAAATTATTACGATTGATAAGTTTTTCGGTAAATAATCTTACATCGCTTGCTACTAAACTCCCATTTACATCGGTTTTTTTGTTTTTACTTCTATTGTTAAAGTTTACACCACCAGCAATGGTTGTTGCAATGCCTTGTTGGTTTTGACCCATTCCTGTAACAGGTAGTCCATAATTATCATTGCCTCCAACATTTGTTCTAATAGTTGTTGATGAGCCTCCTCCATTTCTTAATGCACGGTTTAAATCACCAGTAAAATTCATGATATCGTTCATGGTAAACCCTTGTTCGTTTACATTATTTGCCATACCAATAAACGACAACTGCTTTTCGCCCTTAAACTTATTTAAATTAGTTTTACCACTGTATCTATTTTCATCTCCTTTTGCTGCTGTAACCCTTCCAAAAACGGCATTATCTCTATCTTTTTTAAGCTTTAAGTTTATAGCTTTTTCACTTCTACCATCATCAAAACCAGTAAATTCACTTTGTGCACTTTTTTTGTCAAACAATTGTACTTTATCTACAGCATCTGCATCAAGATTTTTAGTTGCCATTTTGGGGTCGCCGCTAAAAAACTCACGCCCGTTTACCAATACTTTGTTTATTTTTTGTCCATTAACACGCACTGTTCCATCTGCATCAATAGTAACACCAGGCAATCGTTTTAACAAATCTTCTACTACGGCATTGGGTTGAGTTTTAAAATTCTCAGTGTTAAACTCTAGTGTATCATTTTTCATTTCTATTGGTGGACGTTTTGCTGTAACCACTACTTCTTTTAAGTATTTAATATCGGTTAGTATTAAATTCCCAATATCTAATTTTTTACCCAACTCTATAGTTATAGGAAACCAAACAGCACCATATCCAACAAAACTGGCACTTAATAAGTAATTGCCTGGTTTTGTAATACCACTAATGGTAAAACGACCCTCTTCGTTGCTTAAAGCAAAGCTTACAAGACTCGAATCTTTTGAGCTTACCAAAGAAACGGTTGTATAGGAAAGTGCAATTTTTTGTGCAGTATCAACTACAACGCCTGTAACACTTGTTGGAACTTTTTGTGCATAACCAACTGAAATGGAGGCCAAAAATGCTATAGTTAAAAAAAAGGGTTTCATGATTTTCTATTG
>JBMLOQ010000062.1:0-20910 GCA_049242885.1 Chitinophagaceae bacterium | reverse complement strand
TTGTTTTTTATGGTATCATGCTTTACGCATATGCTTCAAGTCATGATTTTCTATTGTTGTTTTTTATGGTATCATGCTTTACGCATATGCTTCAAGTCATGATTTTCTATTCTTTTCTAATGATACTTTAATAAGGAAATAAAATACTTTGTAGATTTCATTTAATTGCAAAAGTATAGTTGATACCTTAGCCTATTGGTTAATGCAATTGTAAGTAAGGTTAATGGTGGTTAAAACTTTTTCTCTAACAATTTTACTACACTTAGTTAACTTTTAAATACAACTATTTTTTAACTTGTATTTTTTACACTAAGTGGTTACATTTGCTCCACATTTTAAATGTAATTATTACTACAAACCCTAGTTTATTATTCATTTCTAAAAATCAAAATAAAAAAATATGAGTTACATTATCGAAGTTCACGCTCGCCAAATTTTGGATAGCCGAGGAAATCCAACTGTAGAAGTTGATGTATTAACTGATGGAGGCTATATGGGTCGTGCTGCAGTGCCTAGTGGAGCTAGTACTGGCATTCATGAAGCTGTAGAATTGCGTGATGGTGATAAAAAGAAATATGTAGGTAAAGGTGTTTTAAAAGCTGTAAAAAATGTAAATACTACTATTAACGAAGCTTTAATTGGTCATGAAATTAGCGAACAAGCTGCTATTGACCAAGCTATGATTGATTTGGATGGCACACCCAATAAAGCAAAACTTGGAGCTAATGCCATTCTTGCTGTAAGCATGGCTGTTGCAAAAGCTGCTGCAGAAGAAGCTGGATTGCCTTTGTATAGATATATTGGTGGAAGCAATGCACGTACCTTGCCTGTACCTATGATGAACATTGTAAATGGTGGTGCACATGCTGATAATAAAATTGACTTTCAGGAGTTTATGATAATGCCTGTAGGTGCAACAAGTTTTAGCGAAGGATTAAGATGGGGAACCGAAATTTTTCATACCCTAAAAGGTGTATTAAAAAAGAAAGGCTATAGCACCAACGTTGGTGATGAAGGTGGTTTTGCTCCAAATATTCAAAGCAATGAAGAAGCCATTGAAACTGTATTAGAATCTATAACTCAAGCTGGATACAAAGCTGGTAGTCAAATAGTAATTGCAATGGATGCTGCTAACAGTGAGTTATGGAATGCTAAGAAAAAGAAATATGTTTTCCATAAAAGCAGTGGGAAAGAAATGAGTAGTGATGAACTTGTAAAATATTGGGAAAGCTGGGTAAAAAAATATCCAATTGTAAGTATTGAAGATGGTATGGCAGAAGATGATTGGACTGGTTGGAAAAATCTTACAGATACTATTGGAAGTAAATGCCAATTAGTTGGTGACGATTTGTTTGTAACCAATGTTACTCGACTACAACAAGGTATTGACACAAAAACTGCCAATGGATTATTGGTTAAAGTAAACCAAATTGGTACAGTTACCGAAACTATAAATGCAGTAAGCCTTGCACAACACAATAGCTACAACACCATTATGAGTCATAGAAGTGGTGAAACAGAAGATGTAACTATTGCCGATTTAGCAGTTGCTTTAAACTGTGGTCAAATAAAAACTGGTAGTGCTAGCAGAACAGATAGAATTGCAAAATACAATCAACTGTTGCGTATTGAAGAAGAGCTTGGAAGCACAGGAATTTACTTGGGTAAAAAACTAAAATTTACTAAATAATGTTCACATACAATGGGAGGCTACAAAGCTTCCCATTTTTTTTTGATATTTGTTTCAATAAACGTTTTAAAAAAATTATTGTAGCATTATTGGCAATAAAAAAATGAAAAAGGCAATTAAAATCATCACCAACAAATACTTTATTGCACCTGCATTTATGCTGGTGTGGCTTTGTTTTTTTGATGATGTGACCTTGCTAGATCAAAAGGAAAGACTTTCACAAGTAAAAACTTTAGAAAAGAAAAAGGAATACTACATAAAAGAAATTGCTCAAGCCAATTTAGAGCTAAAAGCCATTGAGCAAAGTAGCGAAGCCATTGAAAAGTTTGCTAGAGAAAGGTATTTAATGAAAAAACCTGGCGAAGATATTTTTATTCTCACTCCAGTTGAATAAAGCAAAAAGCTACTGGCTTATACTAATAACTATCTTACCAAATCTTTAGAAATCACTAAATAAATTTTGATAGTAACTTCTTGTATTTAAAATCTGCATTAAAATTAATTACGCTAGTTTGCATATGTTTGCTTTGGTTTATTAATGCTAATAATCGTAATAATCCAAAATAAATATAGTAAAAACATAATATATGAACGAGTTAATCGATACCGACAAAATATCAAAAACAAAAAATTTTTTTGTGTCTTTACTTTGGAAATTTTTGTTAATAGCGTTACTAGTTATGGGTGTTATATTTTATTGGAATTATTATAACGTTTATAGTGATGGAGAAAGAACAGGCGTATTAACCAAATTTTCTCGAAAAGGAAATTTTTTTAAAACCTATGAAGGTGAAATGATGATAGGAAACATTACTCAAACTACTTCAGGCCTTGCAAACGAAAAGTTTTATTTTTCGGTAAATGAAAAATCTATTGCCGATACACTATCAAAAATTCAAGGGTTACGTGTTACACTTCAATATAAGCAATATCGTAAAAGTTTGTTTTGGAGAGGAGATAATCAATACATTATTACAGGCTACTCCAGAGTAGGACAATAAAAAAGAGACTGCCATTTTAGTAGCAGCCTCTTTTAAAACTTGTATACTTAAGTATAGTTTACATTGGAGATAAGTACTGTGCAAAAGCATACCCTTCTTCACCATCTTTTGTAATTACTTTCCACCAACTATCGTTGGTTTTTTCTACTAAAGTTATCACCTCGTCGTGTGCAGCTTTTCCTACAATTTCAGACTCGGTATTTGGTTCTTTTCTAATATTTAAATTAGAGCTATCTGTGGTTACTTTTAAAGAAGTACCAGCATCTGCTTTAATATCAATATTCATTAATAAATCTCCAGAAGCCATATCAGGATCTATTGTATTGTAAGTTGCCCATAAAGCATCATAATCTGCTGTGCTGTTGGCAACGCCACTTACATGTAATACACCCTCTTTTTCTGCAATGCTTAATTGTTGTACACCCAAAGTATTGGCTTGTGCAATTAAAGCAGCATATTTTTCTTGAACACTCATTGTATAAGGTTTTTTAAATTATTTAATTGTTACCAGTTTTGTAACATCTGGTACTACTTTAGCCATAGAAAAAATTTGCATAATTTTCATTCTTGTTGCAGCAGTAACACTACCTACAATGGCAGGTTTAGCAGTTGTATAATCTACAGTTATGCCTTTTATGTCTTTTAAACCATCTTTCAACGTTTGTACAACAGTTTCGTTTAATACTGTGTTTATAGATGCTGGTACATCAACTGTTGGAGGTGGTGGAGGAGGAGCTATTGTACATTTCCAATCAATAGATTTTACACCTTCTACTTTTGCAGCTTCTAATGCAGTTTTGCATTTATCGCTACAAGTTTGATCTTTACATTCGCCAGTAACGGTTACAACACCTTCTTTTACTGTAACTGTTGCACCTGCTATATCACTCATTGCAGCTACTTTTTCGTTTACAGCTGTAGTTAAAGCTTCATCTGTAATTTTTGATTTGCAAGAAAATAACAACATGCTAGCTGCTACTATTGCCATTAAAAAAGATACTTGTTTTTTCATTTTTTTATGTGTTTATGATTATAAATTATTTTGCAGTTTCATCAGCCTTTGGTTCGTCGCCATCAAAAGTGTCTACTATTTTGTTCCAAATACTTTGAGCACCTTCTTTTAAATCGTTTAGTTTTTCTTTAGCTTCTTCGGCAAGTTCGCCACTTTTAATTTTATCTACTAAAGCTTCTGCTTTGTCTTCTACTTTATCCCATGCTTGTTCAGCACCTTCTTTTAAATCGTTAACCTTATCAACGATTTGGTCTTTAAAATCTTTTTCTTCTGGTACGTTTTGTTGCTCTTGCATTTTTTTTGTTTTTTAAATTTTAAAATTAAACTTGTACAATACTACTCTATTTATAATATAACTAGATTAAGTATTTGTTACTAGCTGTAATTAGCAAATTGTATGCCAGTGGAAAGAAAGTAAAATGATTTTTTTGTTTTTTTTAGCAACTGCTCTGAATGGACGTTCCAGTAATTAATCAAACTCGTTTCCATAATTTAAGTTTAACCTCAAATTTTGGTTTAGTACAGGCATTATCAAACCTATACTTTTTCTAATTTTTAATTAAATGCCTTTTCGTTTTTTTAGAGTACGAAATTTTCTTCAACGTTCTGAAGATATTGTGCTGAGAAGGAAACTTAGAAAGCGGTCTTAAATTTTGACACCCCTATCGTTCACAAACTTTCTCTAGGTAGGTTGCAATACAGCATAGCCCACGTTCATTTTGCTGGATAGAACGAATATCTAAAATTTACTTTTAAATACAAAAACAACTTGAAATAGAAAGCCTACATTTTGTACATTATATTTTTGGATTTGCAAATAAATCATAAAGTTTTATAAGTGAATTGAACTTATATTGCAAGCTTTAATTAACTATGATTAGAAAATTTATAAGAGATATATTAGAAAAAAGAGGAATTTTTATTGTTAAACAGGCTCGTTATCAAAAAAAATCAACTTTTTGTATCAATGATTTAAGTTACGATTTCGTTAATCCTGCGGCTAATTATGCTCCTTGGAATGATGATAAAATATTTAACGAAACATATAATTCTATAAGTTCTTTTACACTAGTTGATAAATACCGTTGTTTTGAAATTTGGGAACTTGCAGAAAAAATTAATGCAATTGATAAAGAGGCGGCATTTATTGAAATTGGCGTTTGGAGAGGTGGTACTGCAGCAATTGTAGGAAAAAAGTTATCAACCATTGATGCCAAAGTAGATTTTTATTTAGCCGATACTTTTGAAGGTGTACCAAAAAGCTCTGAGAAAGATCCTTTTTATAATAATGGCGAGCATAATGATACAAATGAAACTATGGTAAAAAAAATGCTTAGCGATAAGTACAACAATTATACAATTTTAAAAGGTATTTTCCCAGAAGCCACAGCACATAATATTCCAAATGATCAAAAATTTGGTTATTGCCATATTGATGTAGATGTATATAATTCTGCAAAAGATATTGTAAATTGGATATGGGATAAAATGATAGTTGGAGGTGTTATAGTTTTTGACGATTATGGTTTCCATACTTGTAATGGAATTACTAAGTATGTTAATGAGTTAAAACTTGATAAGGATAAAGTTGTAATTCATAATTTAAATGGGCATGCAATTATAGTAAAAGTTTTTTCCTAGTAACGTCTGTGAAAGGATATTGCTACACAGGAAGTAAGCTGAAAATGTTTTTTTGTCATTTACATCAACTCCAAAGAAAAGATTCATTAAAGATTGTTGTCTTGGGTGTATTTTCAAAAATTCTGTATTCAATTTCTCAACCCTATATTTTAATAAAGCATAAACTTTTGAATGCTATACCATCGCAAACTGGCTAATCAAGCTATTATCTTTACTTTCTAGCATTGAGTATCCTTGTAAAAACTCATCTACAGCTTTTGCACATTCACGCCCTTCGCTAATTGCCCAAACTACCAAAGATTGTCCCCTACGCATATCTCCAGCTGCAAATATTTTTGGAATATTGGTGGCATAGTTTTTTTCGTTGGCTTGTACATTGCCCCTTTCATTAATTGCTACTTCTACATTTTGCAACATTTGGTGCTCGGGATGTAAAAATCCTAAAGCCAAAAACACGGCATCACAGTCAAGTATTTTTTCTGTGCCTTCAACTTCTTTGAAACCACCATTACCCCATTCAATTTTTACAGTTTTTACACCAGTTAACTCTCCTTTATCGTTTCCAATAAATTCTTTAGTGGCAATACTCCATTCGCGTTCAGCCCCTTCTTCGTGAGAAGATGTAGTTTTTAGCAACATAGGATAACTTGGCCAAGGCATTTTTTCGTTTCTTTCTTTGGGAGGCATTGGCATTAATTCAAATTGTACAACCTGAGCAGCTTTTTGCCTGTTGCTAGTGCCAATACAATCACTACCAGTATCTCCACCCCCTATAACCAAAACTTTTTTATTAGCCACATTTATGTTTGTTTCGCTAAAAGTTTTGTTGGCAATGCTTTTATTCTGTTGTTTTAAAAATTGCATAGCAAAATAAATTCCTTTTAAGTTTCTACCAGGAATTGCTAAATCTCTTGGAACAGTGCTTCCTCCAGCTAATATTACAGCTTCAAAATTATTATGCAGCTCTTCTAAACTAATATGTACGCCAATTTCACAATTTGTAATAAAGTTAATTCCTTCTTCTTTCAATAAGTTTACCCTACGCTCAACTACCCATTTTTCTAATTTAAAATCTGGAATTCCGTAACGTAGCAATCCACCAACTTCATCATCTCTTTCATAAACAGTTACTTCGTGGCCTGCAAAATTTAACTGAGCAGCAGCAGCCAAACCTGCTGGTCCGCTTCCAACTATGGCAATTTTTTTACCCGTGCGAATGATGGTTTTTTTGGGTTGAACAAATCCTTTTTCGAATGCAATTTCTATGATATGTTTTTCAATTTCTTCTATTACCACTGCTGGTTGATTGATACCTAATACACAGGCAGCCTCACATGGAGCAGGGCAAATTCGACCAGTAAATTCAGGGAAGTTATTAGTACTTGTTAAAATTTCGTAGGCTTCTTTCCATTGTTTTTTATAAACTGCATCGTTAAACTCTGGAATAATATTTCCCAGCGGACATCCATTATGGCAAAAAGGAACTCCACAATTCATACATCTATTACTTTGCTGATGCAAAGTTTCCTCGGGATAACGATTTACAAATTCTTTATAATCATTAACTCGCTCTTCTACATTTCTTTTAGATGGTAATTCTCTGTTGTATCTTAAAAATCCATTTTCTTTACTCATAATATCAGATATTGTTGATTGGATGATTGCTAATTGGTTGATTATTAATAGTTAAATGAAGAGAAATATTCTAAAACATTATAAAATATCTTCTTCGTTTCCTTAGGGGAATAACGTTAACCCTATCTATTTACCTCAACATTTTTTGCTTTTTGCTCCAACACTTTTTTGTACTCTTTTGGAAACACTTTTACAAAATTCTTTATTTGATTGTCAAAGTCGCTAAGTATAAATTGTGCTACATTGCTATTAGTATATTGTGCTTGCTCTTTTATTTTATTATATAGCAATTGCTTATCCTCTTCTGCTGGGGCTTCTACATACACCATTTCTTTATTGCAATTTTGGTCAAACTCATTACCTACATCATACACAAAAGCTAAACCACCACTCATGCCAGCAGCAAAGTTTTTTCCAGTTTTACCCAATATGATTACTAAACCACCAGTCATATATTCACAACCATGAGCTCCAACACCTTCAACTACAATTTCAGCACCAGAATTTCTTACAGCAAAACGCTCACCAGCCATTCCTTTAATGTATGCTTGTCCGCTTGTAGCACCATAAAATGCCACATTGCCAATTATAAAATTTTGCTCGGCTACAAAAGTTGTTTGTTTATTTGGGTAGGTAATTAGGGTTGCACCACATAATCCTTTGCCAAAATAATCGTTGGCACCACCTTCTAATTCTAAAGTAATTCCTTTGGTGCTAAATGCCCCAAAACTTTGACCAGCAATGCCATTAAGTTTAAAATGAATAGTGTGTTGTGGCAAGCCTGTTGAAAAATACTTTTTAGAAATTTCGTTGGAAAGCAATGTACCAATGGTTCTATCTGTATTTATTACTATAAAGTTTGCTTTTACTTTTGTACCATTTTGCAAGGCGGGTTGTGCAGCATCGAGCAATTTCCAATCTAAAATATTTTCCATTAAATGGTCTTGTATTTCAGTTTGGTACAAACTTAATCCTTCTTCGTTTGGTTCTTTATAGAGCAAACGGGTTAGGTTTAATGTTTTTGCTTTCCAGTGATTAATGTTTTCTTTTCTAACTAAGCAATCAGCTTGTCCAACCATTTCGTTTACAGTTTTAAAGCCAAGCTCGGCCATAATTTCTCTCAACTCTTGAGTTAAGAATTTAAAAAGATTGATTACATGTTCTGCCTCACCTGTAAAACGAGCTCTTAATGTTTTATCTTGTGTAGCAATACCTACTGGGCATGTATTGGCTTGGCATTTACGCATCATTATACAACCTTCAACCACTAAAGCTGCAGTAGCAACACCCCATTCTTCTGCTCCTAAAAGAGTTGCAATGGCAATGTCTCTTCCAGTTTTTAATTGACCATCAGTTTGTACAACTACTCTACTACGTAATTTGTTTTTTACTAAGGTTTGATGTGTTTCAGCCAATCCTAATTCCCAAGGCAAACCAGCATGTTTTATACTACTAATTGGCGATGCACCAGTACCTCCATCGTTGCCAGAAACCAATACCACATCTGCTTTTGCTTTTGTAACACCAGCAGCAATAGTACCAACGCCAGCTTTGCTTACTAACTTAACATTTATCCTAGCAGCTCGGTTAGCATTTTTTAAATCGAAAATTAATTGTGCCAAATCTTCGATTGAGTAAATATCGTGGTGTGGAGGAGGAGAAATTAAACCTACACCAGGTGTTGCATAACGTAGTTTGCCAATATATTCATCTACTTTATCACCAGGCAATTGTCCACCTTCGCCAGGCTTTGCCCCTTGAGCCATTTTGATTTGTAGCTCAGTTGCTTGAGTAAGATAGTTGCTAGTTACTCCAAATCGTCCACTAGCTACTTGTTTTATAGAGCTTCTTAGGTTGTCGCCATTTGGTTGAAGTAAAAAACGAGCTTCGTCTTCACCACCTTCTCCAGTGTTACTTTTACCACCCAATAAATTCATTGCTTTAGCCAAAGTGGCATGGGCTTCAGGACTTATACTTCCTAAACTCATTGCACCAGTAGCAAAACGTTTGTAAATGTTTTCGGCAGGTTCTACTTCATTAATAGAAATGCTTTTCCTATTTTTTTTGAAATGCAATAAACTTCTTAAAGTAACTGCATTTTCTTCTTGCTGGTTTACTAAGTTGCTATACTTTTTAAATGTTTCGTAATTGTTTTGTCTTGTAGCTAATTGTAAATAATGAATGGTATTTGGGTTGAATAAATGTGTTTCTCCTTTTCGTTTCCATTGATAAATACCGCCAACAGGCAAGCTATTATTGTGTATAGATTTTTGATGGAAGGCAAGGCGATGTTTTGCCAAAGCTTCTTGAGCAATTTCTACTAAACCCAAACCTTCAATTCTGCTTACACCACCTGTAAAATATTTATTTACAACTTGAGAATTTAATCCCACAATTTCAAACAACTGTGCTGCCTGATATGATTGTAAGGTTGATACCCCCATTTTGGAGAAAATTTTGAGCAAGCCATCGTTAACCGATTTTATATAATTGTATCTCAAATCTTCCCAACCAAGAGTAGTATCTAAACTACCATTTGTTTTCATATTTCGTATAGTAGCCAATGCCAAATATGGGTT
This sequence comes from Chitinophagaceae bacterium, assembly GCA_049242885.1. GTDB lineage: Bacteria > Bacteroidota > Bacteroidia > Chitinophagales > Chitinophagaceae > CAIVPM01. The sequence continues at coordinate 11,352 of JBMLOQ010000062.1, read as the reverse complement.
TATTGCTGTTGCTCCAAAACCAATGAGGCAAGCAAAATGATGAACTTCCCACACATCTCCTGCTTCTACCACCAAACCTACTTGACCTCTTACACCCTTGCTTATTAAATGATGGTGCACTGCAGATGTTGCCAATAAACTAGGAATGCTAACATGCTCACTATCAATGGCTCTATCAGACAATATAATCACTTCAAAACCATCTTCAACAGCATCCTCTGCATACCTACACAATCTTGCCAACCCTTTTTCTAAACTATCGGGTTTTCCATCTGCTCTAAAGTAAGTTTGTAGGGTTTTAGATTGAAAAATACCTGTATCAATACTTCTCAACTTTTCCAATTCTTTTGAAGTAAGCACAGGGTGTTTTAAAGCAACCATGTGGCAATGCGTTGCTGCTTCTTCTAAAAGATTACCATTGTTTCCCAAAAAAGTGGCCAAACTCATCACCATTCTTTCTCTTATTGGATCAATTGGTGGATTGGTAACTTGTGCAAATAGTTGTTTAAAATAGCTACTTAAATGCTGAGGTTGATTGCTTAAAACAGCCAAGGGAACATCTGTGCCCATACTACCAATGGGCTCTTTACCATCTAAAGCCATTGGCTTAATTATAGTTTCAATATCTTCTTTACTATAGCCAAAAGCTTGTTGATATTTAGTAACGCTACCTTCGCTAAGATGAGAAAAAATAACCCGAGGCTCATCTAACTCTTCTAGTTTTATCTTGTACTTTGTAAGCCATTCTTCATAAGGAGAAGCATTACAAATTTCTTTTTTAATTTCTTCGTCGGTTACAATTTCTCCTTTTGTAAAATCTATTACAAACATTTTACCAGCTTGTAACCTTCCTTGTTTAATTATTGTACTTGGATTTATTGGCAAAACACCACTTTCACTTGCCATTAAAACTGTATCGTTATTGGTGATACAATATCTAGCTGGGCGTAAACCATTTCTATCTAACGTTGCACCAATAATATCTCCATTAGTAAAACTTATAGCAGCTGGGCCATCCCAAGGCTCCATTATACTAGCATGAAACTCGTAGAAAAATTTTCGGTGGGCTTGCATTTGTTCGTTGCCATCCCAAGCTTCTGGAATTAGCATCATCATTACATGAGGCAAACTTCTACCAGCCAAAGTAAGCAATTCAATTACATTATCTAAGCAGGCACTGTCACTTTGTTGTCCACTAACAATAGGCAACAACATTGCAATTTCTTCTGAACTAAACAATGAGGAAGTGAGTGTTTTTTCAGCACTTTTAAGCCAGTTTAAGTTGCCTTGCAGTGTATTTATTTCTCCATTATGTGCAATGTATCTAAAGGGTTGAGCCAAACGCCAAGAAGGAAATGTATTTGTAGCAAACCTACTATGCACCAATCCATAAGCTGATGTAAACAAAGGGTTTGATAAATCTGGAAAATATGTACGAACTTGATGACTTGTTAATTGCCCTTTATAGCTGATTGTTTTACACGATAAACTTGAAACATAAAATCCAACTGCATCGTTTGTAACTATATCATCTATACAAAAACCAATATGTTTTCTAAACACATATAATTTACGTTCAAAGGATTGAACATCTGTAATTTGATGTGGTTTTTCAATAAAAATTTGTTCGATAATTGGGGCAACAGAAAGTGCAGTAACACCAATATCTGTTTTGTTGATAGGCACTTTTCTAAAACCAAGAATATTAAAATTAAATGCTTTGGCTTTCTCAATAATTAAAGTTCGACATTGCTCTTTTAAATATCCTTCTTTTGGAAAAAACAACATGCCAACAGCATAATCACCTTCATTAGGCAAATCAATATTAAGTTGCTCACACTCATATTTAAAAAACTCGTGAGGAATTTGAGTAGCAATACCAGCACCATCGCCAGTATTATTTTCACAACCACAAGCACCTCGATGCTCCATATTTTCTAAAACAGTTAAAGCATCTACTACATGTTGATGCTTTTTAGCTCCTTTTATATTGGCCACAAAACCAAAACCACAAGCATCATGCTCAAATCGAGATTCATAAAGACCCGCCTCTGCTCTTACCTTAACCAAAGGAGAGGAATGTGTAGAATCTAAAATTTCAAATGTTGATTTTTCTCTCATTATAGTTAGTTTAAGTTGTGTTGAATAAATTATACTAAAAACCCAAATGCTTTTTCATCGTCTCTTAAATTGGTATAGTTGATGCTAAAAACATTTAGTTTTTCTATTAATAAATCGTAGTCTTTTTTTTGTTTACACTCAATACCTACTAATGCAGGCCCAGCTTCTTTATTATTTTTTTTAAAATACTCAAATCTTACAATATCATCTGTAGGCCCTAAAACATCGTTTACAAACTCTTTTAACGCCCCTGGACGTTGTGCAAAGCGTATCAAGAAATAATGTTTTAATCCTTCGTATTGCAAGCTACGTTCTTTAATTTCTTGCATACGATCAATATCATTATTTCCACCACCAATAATGCAAACACAAGTTTTGCCTTTAATTTCTTCTTTAAACTGCTCCAAAGCAGCAATGGCTAATGCCCCTGCTGGCTCTACAACAATTGCTTCTTTGTTGTATAACTCTAAAATTGTGGTACATAATTTACCTTCGGGAACAAGGCATATTTGTTGAAGATTTTCTTTACAAATAGCAAAAGTTTTTTCGCCTACTTTTTTAACTGCTGCACCATCTACAAACCTGTCAATTTCTTTTAAAGCAATGGGAGCATTATTATCAAAAGCAGCTTGCATACTTGGTGCACCTGCAGGCTCAACTCCAATAATTTTAGTTTGTGGCGAAACAGCTTTAAAATAAGCACTAACACCAGCACTTAACCCTCCCCCTCCAATAGGAATAAATAAATAATCAATATTTTGGAGTTGTTCAAATATTTCAACACCAACGGTTGCTTGCCCTTCGATAATTTTTTCATCATCAAAAGGATGAATGAAGGTCATTTGATTGTTGTTACAAAACTCAATAGCAGAAGCAGCAGTATCATCAAATGTATCGCCTGTTAAAATAATTTCGATATTACCACCTCCCCACATTTGAGTTTGTGAAATTTTTTGTGGTGGTGTGGTTATGGGCATAAAAACAAAACCCTTTAAATTTAAATTAGCACAACTGTAAGCAAATCCTTGTGCATGATTACCTGCACTTGCACATACAACACCTTTGCTTGCAATAGTTTTATCGAGGGTGCTAATTTTATTGTAAGCACCTCTTAGTTTATAGGAACGAACCAACTGTAAATCTTCTCGTTTTAAATAAATTGTTGCATCGAAAAGTTTACTCAGGTTATTGTTAAACTGCAAAGGAGTGTTGCGTACAATAGGTTTTAGCCTACTATATGCTTCTTGAAAGTTGAAAGATATTTTTGTTATTGATGTCATTTGTTTTATAAAAACACTCCTTATCCTTTTAACAAAGGATTTTGTGATAAAAGTTATATTTACTTAACTATTTGCTTCATGGCAGTCATAGCTTTACGCAATGTTGCTCCAATATTTTCTATAGGATGATTGCGAATGGCTGCATTAACTTCAATTATTGTTTTATTATCAACGCCATTAGTTTTATCATCATTAAAGTTTTTACCTATCACTTCAACCGATTGTTTTGACATGAAATTTTGTAACAATGGTTTTGCAGCATGATCAAATAAATAGCAACCATACTCGGCAGTATCAGAAATTACTCTATTCATTTCGAATAACTTTTTACGAGCAATAGTGTTGGCAATTAAAGGCGTTTCGTGCAATGATTCATAATATGCACTTTCTTCTTTAATACCAGCATCAACCATAGTTTCAAAAGCCAATTCTACTCCAGCTTTTACAAAAGCTACCATTAAAGTGGCATTATCAAAATAGGTTTGCTCTTCAATTTTATCTTGAGTTATAGGTGTTTTTTCAAAAGCAGTTTCGCCTGTTGCAGCACGCCAAGTTAGCAAATTAACATCGTTATTTGCCCAATCTTCCATCATGGTTTTTGAGAAATGGCCACTCATGATATCATCTTGATGTTTTTGGAAAAGTGGCTGCAAAATTTCTTTTAATTCCTGAGCTAATTCAAAGGCTTTAAGTTTTGCTGGGTTGCTTAATCTATCCATCATGGCTGTAATTCCACCAAGCTTTAAGGCTTCTGTAATGGTTTCCCAGCCAAATTGAATAAGTTTTGCAGCAAATCCTGCATCAATTCCATTGGCGACCATTTTATCGAAACATAAAATTGACCCTGTTTGCAACACACCACACAATATGGTTTGCTCGCCCATTAAATCACTTTTAACTTCGGCTATGAAAGATGATTTTAAAACACCAGCTTTGTGTCCACCAGTTGCTACTGCATACGCTTTAGCTTGCTCCCATCCTTTGTTTTCTGGATCGTTTTCGTGATGCACTGCTATTAAAGTTGGCACTCCAAAACCACGTTTATACTCTTCTCTAACTTCTGTTCCAGGGCATTTTGGAGCAACCATTATTACAGTAATATCTTCACGAACCTTTAAGCCTTCTTCTACTATATTAAAACCATGTGAGTAGGATAGGGTTGCACCTTTTTTCATCAATGGCATAATATCGTGTACCACTTTTGTATGTTGTTTGTCGGGCGTAAGGTTTAAAACTAAATCGGCAGAAGGTATAAGCTCATTGTAAGTTCCAACTGTAAAATTATTTGAAGTTGCATTTACAAAAGAGGCTCTTTTTTCTTGTATTGCTTCTTGTCGCAAAGTGTAACTAACATCTAAACCAGAATCTCTCATATTTAATCCTTGATTTAAACCTTGAGCTCCACAGCCTACAATTACAATTTTTTTGCCCTTTAATGCTTCAATTCCATTGCTAAATTGGCTAATATCCATAAACTCGCATTGGCCAAGTTGTATTAATTTTTCTCTTAAAGACAGTGTGTTAAAGTAGTTCATTATTTATTTTATATTTAATATTTTAGATTTAATATCGTTAATTTATTGATAATTTATTGATTTGAAAATTAGTGTTTTAAAAGTTTGAGTACTGAACATTGATTATTTAAAAATTTTACAAAATATTCAATATTAAATATCAAATATTACATAGAAAACACTTGTTCACTATCGTTTAAATATTCATTTTCTAATACGCCTGTTGAAGGTTCTCTTTCTTCAAATTCTTTAAGCTTTTTGTGGAAACCCTCGCTATTTTTTATAATGGCAATTCTTGCACTCCTTACAAATTCTATTAACCCAAATGGCTCTAATACCTTTATTAAATTATCAGTTTCTTCTCTATGGCCAGAAACTTCAAAAACTGTGTAATCTTTTCGAATTACCACTGCTTTTGCACCATGTTGACTAAGCAATCTTTCTACTTTTACTTGCTCTGCAATAACATCAGTTGGTACTTTATACAATGCCAATTCTTGCCAAATAATTTCTTCGTTTCTATTAAAATACACTTTTAATACTTCAACTTGTTTTTCAATTTGCCTGCATACTTTTTGAATAACATCAAAGGTTTCTGTAATCACAATGGTGAATCTAAAAACAGATTCTATTTCGCTTGGAGAAGTGTTTAAGCTTTCAATATTTAACTTACGTCTTGTAAAAATCATGGCTATTCTATTAAGTAAGCCCACTTGATTTTCAGTATAAACAGTTATTGTAAATTCTTCCTTTGTCATATTATAATTTTTTACACAAATGCACTGGCATTTTAAAACATATCTTGCATTAACCTTCCAATGAATGGGTTTTAAATTTCTTCTTTTGTTAAAACTATTTCTGCAACACCACGTCCTTGAGGTACCATTGGAAATACATTGTTTTCTTTGGCTACCATAATTTCTAATAAATAAGATCCATTATGTTCTAACATAGTTTGAATTGCGGTTTTTAAGTTTTCCCTTTTATCTACTTTTTGTCCTTCTATATAGTAACCCTTAGCTACAGCTACAAAATCGGGGCTTGTTATATCTACAAACGAATACCTTTTTTCGTGAAACAATTGTTGCCATTGCCTTACCATTCCTAAGAATTGATTGTTGAGAATAATGATTTTAACATTAGGCTTAAATTGCATAATGGTACCTAGTTCTTGAATGGTCATTTGTACACCACCATCACCAATTATAGCAATTGTTGGGCGAGAAGAATCTCCATAAGCAGCTCCAATTGCAGCAGGCAACGCAAAACCCATAGTGCCTAAACCACCACTAGTTACATTGCTACGAGTTTTATTCATTTTTGCGTATCGGCAAGCCACCATTTGATGTTGTCCAACGTCGGTTACAATAATTGCTTCTCCTTTTGTAAATTCGTTTAAAATTTTTAAAACTTCACCCATTGTTAATTCTTCTGTTGTTGGGTTTAGTTCATCATGAATACAGGTATCATACTCTTTTTCATAATAAGCTGTAAACTTTTCGTTCCAATTCTGATTACTTTTTGCACTTAACAATTGAGTTAGCATGGGCAATGTTTCTTTACAATCGCCCCAAACAGGTACTGTTGTTTTTACATTTTTGTCTATTTCACTAGGGTCAATGTCTAAATGAATAACTTTAGCTTGCTTAGCATATTTATCTAATCTTCCTGTAACTCTATCATCAAAACGCATTCCCACAGCAATTAAAACATCACACTCATTAGTTAAAACATTTGGTCCATAATTTCCATGCATACCCAACATGCCCACACTTAAAGGATGATTTGTAGGAATAGCTCCCATGCCCATTATAGTCCAAGCAGCTGGTAAGTTTCCTTTCTCTATGAAGCTTAAAAATTCTTTTTCGGCATTACCTAAAATTACGCCTTGTCCAAAAATTACAAATGGTTTTTGAGCTTCGTTAATAATTTTTGCAGCTTCAGTAATATACTCTTTTCTTATATCTGGTTTTGGCTTATAACTACGAATATGTTTACATTTTTGATATCCTTTGTACTCAAACAATTGTAATTGAGCGTTTTTAGTTATATCAATTAAAACAGGCCCAGGTCTGCCACTTTTAGCAATATAAAAAGCCTTTGCTAAAACTGCAGGAATTTCATTGGCATCGGTAACTTGATGATTCCATTTTGTAACTGGTGTAGTAATATTAATAACATCTGTTTCTTGAAATGCATCTGTACCTAAAAGGTGAGCAAATACTTGCCCTGTAACACATACAAGAGGTGTGCTGTCTATCATAGCATCTGCCAAACCAGTTACTAAATTTGTTGCACCTGGCCCGCTTGTTGCAAAAACCACACCTGTTTTTCCGCTAACCCTTGCATAGCCTTGTGCTGCATGTATAGCACCTTGCTCGTGCCTAACCAATATGTGTTGTAGTTTTTCTTTGTAATCATACAAAGCGTCATAAATGGGCATAATGGCACCCCCTGGATAACCAAAAATTGTAGATACTTCTTCTGCAATAAAAGCCTCTAAAACAGCCACAGAACCAGAAACTTCCTTTTGTTTTTCTGTAAAAAAAGCTTGTGCTTCTAGATTATTTTCTTGTACTAATTTATCGCTCATAAAATTGGTTTTAACTTTTTAATTTTTATTCTCCCAATTGGAGATCAAGGTTTTTGGTTTTGCTTACTCGTCTGTTACACAACCTTCACTTGCATTTTTTACCAGCTTAGCATACTTTGCTAAAACCCCAGATGTTACTTTTAGGGCTGGTTGCTGCCATTTTGCTCTTCTCTCTTGTAAAACCTCATCACTTACTAAAACATTCATGGTGTTTTGGGTAATGTCAATTTCGATAATATCATCATTTTGAACTAAAGCAATATTTCCACCATCAAAAGCTTCTGGAACAATGTGTCCTACAACAAATCCATGACTTCCACCACTAAATCTTCCATCTGTAATTAAGGCAACATCTTTACCTAAACCAGCACCAGTAATGGCAGAAGTTGGTTTTAGCATTTCTGGCATTCCAGGAGCACCTTTTGGTCCTTCGTAACGAATAACTACAACATCTCCTTTTTTTACAAAGCCTTTCTCTATTCCTTCAACCAAATCTTTTTCGCCATCAAAAACCCTTGCAGGTCCTTTAAATAGCAATCCCTCTTTACCAGTAATTTTTGCTACACTTCCACCAGTAGCCAAATTGCCATACAAAATTTGCAAGTGGCCTTGAGGTTTTAATGGATTAGTTATTGGATAAATAATATCTTGTGTTTGAAAATTAATGGGTTGAATATTTTCTAAATTTTCAGCAACTGTTTTTCCTGTAACTGTAAGACAGTTTCCATGAAGCATTTTCTCGTTTAATAGATATTTCATCACTGCAGGAATACCACCTTCTTTATGCAAAGCTTGCATAAGGTATTTGCCACTAGGTTTAAAATCTGCTAACACAGGCGTTGTATTGCTTAATCTTTGAAAATCATCAATTGAAAGTTGCACCCCTACGCTTTTTGCCATAGCAATTAAATGCAATACTGCATTGGTGCTTCCTCCTAAAATCATGATGATTCTAATTGCATTTTCGAAAGCCTCGAAAGTCATAATATCTCTAGGCTTAATATCTTTTTCTAAAAGAATTTTTATGGCTTCTCCAGCAGTTATACATTCTTGTTTTTTGTCGTTACTAAGTGCTGGATTGCTTGAAGAAAAAGGCAAACTCATTCCCAAAGCTTCAATAGCACTTGCCATTGTATTGGCAGTGTACATTCCACCACAAGCACCTGCACTTGGACAACTATTTTTAATGATGCCTTTAAAATCTTCTGGTGTAATAGTACCAGCAATTTTTTGACCTAAGGCCTCGAATGCTGAGATAATGTTTAACTCTTGATTTTTGTAATATCCTGGAGCAATTGTACCACCATAAATCATTAATGATGGACGATTTAAACGCCCCATAGCCATTATTGCACCTGGCATATTTTTATCACAGCCTGGTAATGTAATTAATCCATCATAATAAAAACCACCACAAACACTTTCAATACTATCTGCAATTAAATCTCTACTTACTAGCGAAAAACGCATACCGTCAGTGCCGTTGCTTATACCATCGCTTATGCCAATTGTATTAAAAATTAAACCTACCAAATCGTTTTTCCAAACACTTGTTTTTACATCTTTTGCCAAATCATTCAGGTGCATATTGCAAGTATTGCCATCGTAACCCATGCTACAAATTCCTACTTGAGCTTTTTGCATGTCTTCATCAGTTAAGCCTACACCATAGAGCATTGCTTGTGCAGCAGGTTGGGTTTCGTTTTGGGTGAGCGTTGCAGAATATTTATTAATCATAATACTTTTAGCTTTTTTGTTTTTTAAACACCTATGGTACAATTTTTATAAAGGGTTTGAATTTTCTTTCCAATACTTTCATTCCAATTTATAGGAAAAGTATAGTCATCTATACTTTCCATACCAATTACTTCGGCAGCAGTACCACATAAAAATGCACTATCAGCTTGTTTTATTTCTTGAGGTGTTATATTTTTTTCTTCGCAAACAATTCCATGTTGTTTACATAATTCTATGATAGTAGCTCTTGTAATTCCTGGTAAAATATTGGCTGTAGTTGGTGTATATAATTTTCCATCTTTTTGAATGAAAACGTTTGCACCAGGACCTTCAGCAATAAAGCCACTTCCATCGAGCAATAAAGCTTCATCAAACCCTGCACTTTTTGCTTCTTGACAAGCCAAAATTGAATTTACATAATGCCCAGAAACCTTGGCATGGATTTTAAAGCCTGAAGGATTTGGGCGTGCAAAAGATGAAGTTTTAACACGTAATAATTTTTCGCCTAAATAAGCACCCCAGCTCCAAACTGCTATCATTAAAGACGATGTATTGGCTTTTTGTAACGACATATTTGGTGGACAAAATACCAATGGCCTTACATATGCATCTGTAAGTTTATTAAGCTCTATAACTTTTAGCGTAATGTCAATCAATTCTTCAACACTATAATTGAAAGGAATATAAACAGCCTCACAAGATTGTTGTAATCTTTTATAATGCTCTTCTCCTTTAAACACTTTAATCGTTCCATCGTGCTGTATATAAGTTCTTATGCCTTCAAAAACTGCATAGCCGTAATGCAAACTTTGGCTATACATATCTGCATTTGCCTCAGCTGCTTTTACATATTTTCCATCTAAAAAAATTATAGTATCGTTGTTGTAATACATAGTGATTGAAAAATTATTAATTGGATTTTTGATGTTTTAAAATGTATTGTTCGATAAAATTTCCTACATCGTTTGTACCAATAAAATCATTAGGATTTAAATCCTTTGTAAATAAGTTTTTACTAAGCGATTCTTGCACAGCTGCTCTTATTAAATTAGCTTCTGCAAACAAGTTAAAATAATCAAGCATCATGGCTGCACTTAAAATTGATGCTAAAGGATTGGCAATATTTAAACCAGTTGCTTGTGGATATGAACCATGAATAGGCTCGAATAAGGCTAATTTATTACCAATTGATGCCGATGGCAGCATACCCAAAGAGCCACTAATTACACTTGCCTCATCACTTAAAATATCGCCAAACATGTTTTCAGTAAGCATTACATCAAACTGTTTTGGATTGGTGATGATTTGCATGGCTGCATTATCTACAAACAAATAATCAACTTGTACATCAGGATAATTGGTTGCCAAATCAATTACCGTTTTACGCCACAATCTGCTAGTTTCTAATACATTGGCTTTATCTACTAGCGTAAGTTTTTTACTTCTTTGTTGTGCAGCTTTAAATGCTAGGTGTGCAATTTTTTCTATTTCGTCTTTTTTATAAAGGCATTCGTCACTTGCATAACTTCCATCTTCAGCTAAAAATTTTTTACCAAAATATATGCCGCTAGTAAGCTCTCTATAAATCACAAAATCTACATCTTGCAATATCGTTTCTTTTAAAGGAGACAAATGTTTTAAACTACTATAAACACTTACAGGACGAATATTGGCATATAGTTGCAAAGCTTTTCGCAAAGCCAATAATCCTTGCTCTGGGCGTTGTTTTGCATTTGGGTCGTTATCGTATTTTGGATGACCAATTGCACCAAACAATATAGCATCTGCTTGGTTACAAGCATCAATTGTTTCTTGAGGCAACGGTACACCCGTTTCATCTATTGCAATGGCACCCATCAAGCACTCTTGATAAGTAAATGAATGATTAAATACAGTAGCAATGGCATTTAAAATCTTTACAGATTCATTCACTACTTCTGGGCCAATGCCATCACCTTTTATAATTACTATTTTTTTGTTCATGTTATTTTTTAAACGCCTTCAAATGCTTCAATCTCATTTTTTAAACTCAATAAATAATCTAAATCATCGTATCCATTTATTAAACAAGTTTTTTTGTACCCATTTATTTCAAAAGCTTCGCTTT
>JBMLOQ010000061.1:0-32316 GCA_049242885.1 Chitinophagaceae bacterium | reverse complement strand
ATATCCATTAGAAGACCAAACAAGAATTGATAAAGATGATGAAATGTTTGGAAGATAAACCAGTTGAAAAATCAAAATGTAAAAACTAAAATTGGCTAGCGATATAAAATATAGAAGCTATAAAGTTTCAGTTGATTTTTTAAAGTGGGTAAGAAAAGAAAAATTTGAAATAGACGACAAATGGTTAATTAGACAAGTTTCAAGGTCAATTGCATCTATTGGTGCTAATTTAGTTGAAGCTCAAAATTCTTCCAGTCAAAAAGAGTTTCTCCGATATAATGAGATTAGTTTAAAATCGGCAAATGAAACAAAATATTGGCTTTGTTTAATGCGAGATGGATTTGAAATAAATAGTGAACAATTAAAATATTATATTAAAGAAACAGATGAAATTTCTAAAATAATTGCGAAAGGTATAATTTCTCTAAAGCAGAAAACTCAGCAATAATTTAGCTTTTCAGTTTTAACTTTTAAATTTTCATGTCAGACATAGCATATCAAAATATTAAATTACCAGAAGGTTCGATAGGTAAACAAACTACTACATTAAACCTTGGTCCTACACACCCTGCTACGCATGGTGTTTTCCAAAATATTATTGAAATAGATGGTGAGCGAATTGTAAGTGCTGAGCAAACGGTGGGTTACATTCATCGTGCTTTTGAAAAATTGGCTGAGCGTCGCCCGCTTTATCAAATTACACCAATAACCGACAGATTAAATTATTGCAGTAGCCCAATAAACAATATGGGTTGGCATATCACTTGTGAAAAATTATTAGGAATAACTACCCCCAAACGTGTTGATTATTTGAGAATCATCATCATGGAATTGGCACGTATTACCGACCATTTAATTTGTAATTCAATTGTTGGGGTAGATACTGGTGCTTACACAGGCTTTTTGTATGTGATGCAATACAGAGAGGCAGTTTACGAAATTTATGAGGAAATTTGTGGTAGTCGTTTAACCACTAATATTGGTAGAGTTGGTGGTTTTGAAAGAAATTTTAATGCCAAAGCTTTTGATAAATTAGAGAAATTTTTAATTGATTTTCCAAAGGTTTGGAAAGAGTTTGAAAACCTATTTAAGCGAAATAGAATTTTTATGGATCGTACCATAGGCACAGGAGGAATAAGTGCTGAACGAGCCTTAAATTATGGCTTTACTGGCCCAAATCTTAGAGCTGCAGGAGTAGATTATGATGTTAGAATTCATACACCTTATAGTAGTTATGAGGATATGAACTTTACAGTTCCTGTGGGTAAAACTGGTGATAATTATGACAGATGGCTGGTAAGAGGAGAAGAAGTGTGGCAGTCGCTAGCAATCATTAAACAAGCCTACGAAAAAGTACAAGAGTTTAAAGGTACAGAGGCTGAAATTTATCATGCAAATGTTCCAGAATATTATCTTCCAAAAAAAGAAGATGTTTACACAAAAATGGAAGCGTTGATTTGGCATTTTAAAATTATAATGGGTGAAACTGCTATTCCAAAAGGTGAAGTTTACCAAAGTGTAGAAGGAGCAAATGGTGAGTTAGGCTTTTATATGATTAGCGATGGAGGAAGAACTCCTTATCGTTTGCACTTTAGAAGACCTTGCTTTATTTACTATCAAGCTTATAGTGAGCTTACCAAAAATGCCATGTTAAGTGATGCTATTATAACAATGAGTAGCTTAAATTTAATTGCTGGAGAGCTGGATGCTTAAGAAAGTAAAAATTAAAAAAGTTAAAAACACTGATTTTTGGTTTTAACTTATAACTTCTGAATTTAGAAAATGAAATTTAACGATACACAATTACAAGAATTTAACCGTTTAGTTGCCCGTTATCCCGAAGGCAAACAAAAAAGTGCTTTGTTGCCAGTTCTACATTTGGCACAAGATAGTTTTGGTGGTTGGCTTAGTAGCGAAACAATGGATTATGTGGCAGAACTTTTAAAAATAGACCCAATTGAGGTGTACGAAGTAGCTACATTTTATAGTATGTACAACTTAAAACCTGTGGGTAAGTATTTGTTTGAGGTTTGCCAAACAGGCCCATGTATGGTTAGCGGAAGCGATGATATAATAAACTACATCAAGGAGAAATTGGATATTGGTGTAGGAGAAACAACTAAAGACGGCTTATTTACACTTAAAACAGTAGAATGTTTGGGTGCTTGTGGTTATGCACCTATGATGCAAATGGGCAAAACTTATAGAGAACATTTAACTAAAGATAGAGTTGATGCCATTATTGAAGAATGTAAAAAAAATGCTTCTTTAAATAATTAGGATTTATGAAAATAAATATCTTAATAGTTCTTTTTTTTGTTTTTAGCATTGCAAAAGGTCAAGATACCATTTTATTAAAACAAAATGTGTATCAACTAAATGAAGCATTAGTTGCTAAAGATACGTTGATGTTGAAACAATTGCTTCACCCAAACATAAACTTTGGGCATAGCAATGGCTGGGTGCAAAATTTTAAAGATGTGTTTGTAGATATGCAAACTGGTAAGCTAAATTATGCAAAAATTAGTGCACACATAACTGGCTTAAGTTTTACAAAAAGTTGGGCTGTTTGCATTAGTGTGGGTGAGTTTGAAGGAAACTTAAATGGCAACAACTTTAGTTTAAAATTGCATGTAATGCAAACCTGGGTTTGGAGTAAAAATAAATGGAAATTAATAAGTAGGCAAAGTACAAAATTGTAAATTAATTTACTTGTACATCAACTTACAAAAAATATACAATGGGACGTAAATTATTATTAGAAAAAGCTCATGTAGAAAACATTCGACTTTACGATGTATATCGCAGAGAAGGAGGCTATCGCAGTGTAGAAAAAGCTTTAAAAACTATGGGGCCAGATGCAGTAACTGAAGAAGTTAAAAAATCTGGATTACGTGGTCGTGGAGGTGCTGGTTTTCCTGCAGGAATGAAATGGAGTTTTTTGGCAAAGCCAGAAGGAGTACCTCGTTATTTAGTTGTAAATGCCGACGAAAGTGAGCCTGGCACATTTAAAGATAGATATCTTATGGAATTCATTCCTCATATATTGATTGAAGGAATGATTGTAAGTTCATTTGCTTTGGGTAGCAATAATTCTTACATCTATATACGTGGAGAATATGCTTGGATAGTGGATATTTTAGAGCAAGCTATTCAAGAGGCTCGTAATAATGGATGGTTAGGAAAAAATATTTTAGGTACCGGTTTTGATTGTGACATTCATGTACAGCGAGGAGCTGGGGCTTATATTTGTGGCGAAGAAACTGCATTGCTCGAGAGCCTAGAAGGTAAACGTGGTAACCCACGTATAAAACCACCATTTCCAGCAATTAAAGGATTATGGGGTTGCCCAACAGTGGTAAATAATGTAGAAACTATTGCAGCAGTTGTACCCATTATAAATGAAGGAGGGGAAGAGTATGCTAAAATTGGTGTAGGCAAAAGCACAGGTACAAAGCTTATAAGTGCATGTGGAAATATTAATAAAGGTGGCGTTTATGAAATTGATATGACCATAAGCGTTGAAGAATTTATTTATAGTGATGAATATTGTGGCGGCATTGCAAAAGGAAAAAAATTAAAAGCTTGTATTCCAGGAGGATCTAGTGTACCAATTTTGCCAGCAAACTTGTTGCTAAAAACAGCAAAAGGTGAAACCCGATATATGAACTATGAAAGTTTAAGCGATGGTGGTTTTGCTACAGGAAGCATGATGGGTAGTGGAGGTTTTATTGTGTTAGATGAAGACCAATGTATTGTAAGAAACACTTATAGTTTAGCACGCTTTTATCGTCACGAAAGTTGTGGTCAATGTAGTCCATGTAGAGAAGGAACAGGATGGATGGAAAAGATTTTATGGAATATTGAAACAGGAAAAGGTAAAATGAGTGACATAGATTTGCTATGGGATATTCAAAGAAAGATTGAAGGAAATACAATTTGCCCATTAGGAGATGCAGCAGCTTGGCCAGTTGCAGCAGCCATAAGGCATTTTAGAGACGAATTTGAATGGCATATTCATCACCCAAATGCTGCTGGACAAAGAAATTATGGGTTGGCTCATTATGCAGATGAAATTCATGTGCCTGCTTAGTTTCACACAAAGGCACTAAGGGAACCAAGCACACAAAGACTTAGTGAACTTTGTATTCTTTGTTTCTTTGTGTGAAATAAAAAAAGCTTATGTATGATTTGAAATTGGAGAATGATTTATCTAAAGTAGTTTTAGATACTTGTTTCAAAATACATAAACTGTATGGGCCAGGTTTATTTGAAAGTGTATATGAAGAAATAGTTTGTTATGAACTTGAAAAGCAAAAAGTATTTTTTGAGCGACAAAAAGCAATTCCAATAATTCATGAAGCTATTAAACTTGAGGCTGGTTTTAGAGCAGATGTGATAATTGAAAAAGCGTTGTTGGTTGAATTTAAAAGTGTGGAGTTAGTTGCAGATGTTCATTTTAAGCAAGTTCAAACTTACTTAAAACTAACCAATTTGAAATTAGGATTATTAATAAATTTTAATACATCTCTATTAAAAGATGGTATTAAAAGAATTATAAATACTTATTAAAGAAACTTAGTGTTCGTGTTAACCTTAGTTACTTTGTAAGAAACAATCAATCGTTGTGTGCTTTGTATTCGTTGTTACTTTGTGTGAAATAAATTATGAGTGAACTATTAAAAGTTACTATCGACAACATTACTATTGAAGTTCCAGCAGGAACTACAATACTTAATGCTGCAAGAAAAATTGGTGGAGATGTTACACCACCTGCAATGTGCTATTACAGTAAACTACAAGATAGTGGAGGTAAATGCCGTACTTGTTTGGTAGAAGTAAGCAAAGGCTCTGAAAAAGACCCTCGCCCAATGCCAAAACTAGTTGCTAGTTGCCGTACCACTGTAATGGATGGAATGGAAGTTAAAAACATTACTTCTCCAAAAGTGCTAGATGCACGTGCTGGGGTAGTTGAGTTTTTGTTAATCAATCATCCTTTAGATTGTCCTGTTTGCGATCAAGCAGGTGAGTGTCATTTACAAGACCTTAGTTATGAGCATGGAAAAGAAGGCACACGTTTTGAATTTGAAAGAAGAACTTTTCATAAAGTTGATTTAGGCGATAAAATACAATTGCACATGACGCGTTGTATTCTTTGCTACAGATGTGTATTTACAGCAGATCAACTAACCGAAAAAAGAGAACATGGTATATTAGACCGTGGCGACCACGCCCAAATTGCTACCATGATTCAAAAGAATTTGAATAACGACTTTATAGGAAACGTAATTGATGTATGCCCTGTAGGTGCATTAACAGATAAAACTTTCCGTTTTAAAAATCGTGTTTGGTTTACCAAACCAATGGATGCACATAGAGATTGCGATAAATGCTGTGGCGAAGTGCAATTATGGATGCGTGGCAATGAAGTATTTAGAGTAACTGCTAGAAAAGATGAGTGGGGCGAAGTAAAAGAAGCAAGTAATGGAAAAACTGGATGGATTTGCAACACTTGTAGGTTTGATAAAAAAGAAGCAAATGATTGGACAATTGAAGGCCCAACCAACATTAGCAGACATTCAGTAATTTCTCAAGGGCATTATGTAGGTATAGAAAAACCATCTGAAACCTTATCAAGAGTTTTACATGGTAGAGACCCTAAATTACTAATGGACATTCATGATGTAAGTGAGGTAAATAAAGAGCACATAGAATTGAGTAGTTTAAATAGACCGGCTCATTCAACAGATTTTAAATAAAAATGACATCAACCGATAAGAAATACAAGCATAAATCTTAAAACTTGCTTTAATGTTTGTGTTTTGGTAATGTTGGTTTTATTTAGCTCAAAAGGAAGTAGAAACTTTGAAAAGCTATAAAAAAACTTTTGAATTCAATTAATGCGTTAATTAAAATTGAGTTCTAAAAATTAGATAGGAATAAATAAAAATATAAAATGATATTGTTGCAATCAGATTGGTTATTTTTTACTTTAGAAAAATTAATACTCATCATAGTAATTGTATTTACAACCTTGGGTATTGCCTTATACACCACTTTTGGTGAGCGAAAAGTAGCTGCTATTTTGCAAGATCGTCCAGGCCCCAATCGTGCTGGCCCATTTGGTTTATTGCAGCCCTTAGCCGATGGAGTAAAAATGTTTACTAAAGAAGAAATTATACCTACACATGCAAGTAAATGGCTCTTTATTCTAGGCCCAGGATTAGCCATGGTGGCTGCATTAATGACTTGTTCTGTTATTCCTTGGGGAGGAACAATTGATTTAAGTGCTATTGGTATTGATAGAAAAGTAAGCCTGCAAATTGCTGATTTAAATATTGCCATTCTTTACTCATTTGCAGTAGTAAGTATGGGAGTTTATGGTATAATGATTGGTGGTTGGGCAAGCAACAACAAGTTTTCTTTAATGGCAGCTTTAAGAGGTGCAAGCCAAGCAATTAGTTATGAGTTGCCAATGGGGTTAAGTTTAATAGCTTTGCTATTTATAACAGGCAGTTTAAGCCTAGGTGAAATTCTTACCCAACAGCAACAAGGCTTGTGGAATATTGTATATCAACCAATTGGATTCTTAATATTCTTTATTTGCTCTTTGGCAGAGTGCAACAGAACACCTTTTGATTTACCAGAAGCAGAAAATGAGTTAAACTTTGGTTACCACCAAGAATATTCTTCCATGAAATTGGGCTTTTATCTTTTTGCAGAATATATAAACATGATAATGAGCAGTGCACTAATGGCAACAATGTATTTTGGAGGTTGTGATGTGCCATTTGTAGATGATACAGCTTTACAAGCTGCTTGGGGCAACTGGGCTACACTTTGCCAAGTAGGAACATTACTCTTAAAAATTACCATTTTTATATTTGTATTTATGTGGATTAGATGGACAATCCCGAGATTCAGATACGACCAATTAATGAATTTGGGTTGGAAAACTCTAGTGCCTTTGGCTTTAGCAAATATGATAGTAACAGGTGCTTTTGTATTGTACAAAACCTATGGTTGGCCGTTTTAAAACTTTTAAAGTTTTACAATTGCAATTGTAATAGAATTATTAAATGGTAAGTTGTGAAATTAAAATAATAATGGATTAAGAATTGTATAAAAATATATTTGCAAACAATTAAAATATGCAAGCACTAACACAGAGAGCAAAAGCAGTAGATAGAAGCCCAATGACTTGGCTTGAGCGTATTTATTTATGGAATATTTTTAAAGGTATGATAATTACGTTTAGTCATATTTTTAAGAAAAAACCAACAATAAGTTATCCCGAAAAAAAACGTGAATTTAGTAGTGTTTTTCGTGGATTACATGTTTTAAACAGAGACGAAGAGGGGCGTGAAAATTGCACTGCATGTGGTTTGTGTGCAGTTGCTTGTCCTGCAGAAGCTATAACAATGGAAGCAGCTGAAAGACTACCTGGCGAAGAGCATTTATACCGTGAAGAAAAATATGCAGCTAAATACGAAATAAATATGCTGCGTTGTATTTTCTGTGGTTTGTGCGAAGAGGCTTGTCCAAAAGATGCAATTTATTTAAGTGAAACATTTGCACCAAGTAACTACACTCGTACAGGTTTTATTTATGGAAAGGATAATTTACTTATTCCAAATCCAAAAACACAGCCAGAGGAATTTGCAAAAGCTAAAGGTAATTAGTGAACTAAACATTTGAAAATTTAAACTTAAAATGGATTTAACTACTATCATATTTTACTTGCTAAGTGCCATTACTATAGGTGCAGCTATAATGGTATTACTTAGTAAAAACCCTGTACACAGCGTATTGTGGCTTATTGTTGTTTTCTTTGCTATAAGTGGGCATTATATTATGCTTAATGCTCAATTTTTGGCCATAGTAAACATTGTAGTGTACGCTGGTGCAATAATGGTGTTGTTTTTATTTGTAATTATGTTGATGAATCTTGGAAAAGAAACAGAGCCTCAGAAAAATATTTGGGTAAAAATTGCAGGTGTTACAGGAGGTGGTTGCTTGTTTATTGTAATGATTTTTATTTTACTTCCTCAAGCAAAAGAAATTGATGGTCAAACTGCATTATTAAACTCTGGAAATATTGGATTAGTAAAAACTTTGGGCAAAGTTTTGTATAGCGAATATGTTTTGCCTTTTGAAATTAGTAGTGTGTTGTTTCTAAGTGCTATGGTTGGTGCTGTAGTAATTGGAAAAAAGTTGTAATAATTTTAATTAGGGTTTAAAAGTTAAATAAAAGTACATTTTTTAGATGATTTATTTAAAAAGTGGATAATCGAAAAACAAGACTAACAGCCTTTTAACTTAAAAACAATAGTATTAAAAAAATAAAAATATTAAAATAAATTATGCCAATTCAGTATTATATATTCCTGTCGTTTGCGTTGTTTAGTGTTGGTATTATTGGAGTATTAGTGCGTAGAAACGCCATTATTGTGTTTATGTGCATTGAGCTAATGCTTAATGCGGTAAATCTGTTGCTTGTTGCTTTTAGTAAAATGCACCATGCAAAAGCTATTGCAACGAATGCTGCTTCTACAGCTGGTGCAGAAGCACAAATTTTTGTTTTTTTTATCATGGTTGTTGCTGCAGCAGAAGTTAGTGTAGGCTTAGCAATTATTGTAATGCTGTACAGAAATGTACATAGTGTAGATATAAACTTTTTGAATAGATTAAAAAATTAGTTTCATACAAAGAAACTAAAGCTGCAAAGTTCACAAAGCCATTTTAGATTAGAATTCTTTGATGCTTTGTGTGAAAAATGAATGTATGAATAAACTTGTTTACTTAATTCCGTTGTTTCCCTTCATTGGTTTTTTAATCAATGGCTTAGGGCGAAAATCATTATCAAAAACGCTAACTACTATAGTTGGAAGTGGAGTTATATTGGCTTCATTTTGTATTAGCTTGTATCTGTTTTTTCAGGTAAAAGCTAATGGGGCAATAGATATTCAACCTTTATTTACTTTTATAAAAGTGGGTAGTTTGCAAATAGATTTTGCTTTTAAAGTAGATGCACTTTCTTCCCTTTTCTTATTAGTTATAACTGGTATTGGTTTTTTAATTCATGTATATAGTAGCAGCTATATGCACGAAGAAACTAACGACCATTTTGCTCGTTTTTTTGCCTACTTAAACTTGTTTGTATTCTCAATGCTATTACTAGTTTTAGGTGCAAATTTTGTAATCATGTTTATTGGTTGGGAAGGAGTTGGTTTGTGTAGCTATTTGTTAATTGGCTATTGGTTTAAAAACAATAATTACAACTATGCAGCTAAAAAAGCATTTGTAATGAATCGTATTGGCGATTTAGGCTTTTTACTTGCTGTATTTTACATGATACAAAAATTTGGTGGCGTAGATTATGATACTGTTTTTAGTTTAGTACAAACAAAAGCAGTTGCTTTTAATACTACTGATATTACAACTATCTGTATTTTATTATTTATTGGTGCAATGGGTAAATCTGCTCAATTACCATTATACACTTGGTTGCCAGATGCAATGGCTGGCCCTACACCAGTTAGTGCTTTAATACATGCAGCTACAATGGTAACTGCTGGTATTTACATGGTAGCTCGTTGTAATGTTTTGTTTAGTTTAAGTGAGGTGGCACAGCATTTAATTGCCATTACAGGTTTGGCCACAGCATTGTTTAGTGCAACCATAGCAATAAAACAAAACGATATAAAAAAAGTATTGGCTTACTCTACTGTTAGTCAATTAGGTTATATGTTTTTGGGTTTAGGCGTTGGTGCATATACTGGTGCAGTTTTTCATGTAATGACGCATGCCTTTTTTAAAGCCTTGTTATTCCTTGGTGCAGGTTCTGTAATTCATGCTATGCATCATGAACAAGACATTAGAAAAATGGGTGGGCTAAAGAAAAAATTACCAATTACGCATTTAACTTTTTTATTAGGTTGTATTGCCATAAGCGGTATTC
This sequence comes from Chitinophagaceae bacterium, assembly GCA_049242885.1. Taxonomy (GTDB): domain Bacteria; phylum Bacteroidota; class Bacteroidia; order Chitinophagales; family Chitinophagaceae; genus CAIVPM01. The sequence continues at coordinate 22,355 of JBMLOQ010000061.1, read as the reverse complement.
CTCCATTCAGTGGATTTTTTAGTAAAGACGAAATTTTGGCAGCTGCCTATGCTCATAGCCCTATTTATTGGGTTTTAGGAGTTGTAGGTGCTGCAATGACAGCTTTTTACATGTTTAGATTATATGCTACCACCTTCTTAGGAAGCTTTAGAGGCACACACGATCAAGAACATCACTTACATGAAAGTCCAAAAGCAATGACTTACCCTTTAATTGTATTAGCTATTTTAAGTGTTGTAGGAGGTTTTGTAGGAGTCCCAGAAGTGTTACACGGAAGTCATCATCTAAAATCTTTTTTATCATCTTCTATCACTTCTGAAAAAGCACATATACTTACACATAAAACAGAATGGATTTTAATGGGAATTTCAGTTGCTATAGCTGCTATTGCAATTTTATTTGCTGTAAATAAATTTAGCAAAACACCAGACACTCAAGATGCAGAGGGATTAGGAAAAGTATTAGAAAATAAATGGTATATAGATGAATTGTATGATAAACTAATTGTAAATCCATTATTAAGTTTTGCTACTTTTTGTAAGAATGTAATCGAAAAATTAGGTATTGATGGAGCCGTAAATGGCATAGGAAAGTTTGTACAATATAGTTCAAGACAAGTAAGACAATTACAAAGTGGACAAGTTGGAAGTTATATTTTGCTGATGATTTTTGCTTTTATAGTTATGATTTTTATATGGATTAATGATGCTACTATAACCAAAATTTTATCAAAATTATTTTAAACAAAAGTTTGTATAAATTATAAACTAAGAAGAACAATTTATTATGCTATCGCTTTTACTCATATTTATTCCTGTAGTTGCTGGATTAATTTCTTTTCTAATTCACAAAGAAAGTCAGTCAAGGCTATGGTCTTTATTTACAGCATTAGCTACTTTAATTGTAGCCATTTGCACATTGTGTAGCAAACAAACTGCTACAAATTTTTCAATGGATTGGATTGGAAGTTTAGGCAGTCAATTTAGTTTGCAGTTAAATGGAGTAAGCAAAATGCTTTGTTTATTAAACGCTATTTCATTGCCAATAATTATTATTTCAACATACAATACATCTTATAAAAATACGCATCAGTTTTTTGGTTTAATGCAACTTATGCAAGCTGGCATTATGGGCGTTTTTTTGGCAAACGATGCTTTGTTGTTTTACTTTTTTTGGGAGTTGGCATTAATTCCTGCCTATTTTTTATGTAGCATTTGGGGTGGCGAAAAAAGAATTGCAGTAACATTTAAATTCTTTATTTACACATTTGTGGGCTCGCTAATTATGCTTTTGGGTATCATTTATATCTATCTACATACAGCTGGAAGCCATAGTTTTAGTTGGGAAAGTTTTAAAGCAGTGCAATTTTCTGCATCACAGCAAAACGTATTATTTTGGGTTATGTTCATAGCATTTGCAATTAAAATGCCCATTTTTCCATTGCATACTTGGCAGCCAGATGCTTATGAGCAATCACCAACACCAGTTACTATGGTACTTAGTGGAGTAATGGTAAAAATGGGTGTATTTGCAGTAGTAAAATGGTTAATACCTATGTTACCACTAGCAAGTGTAAAATTTGCAAATGTTGTAATGATTTTAAGCGTTGTAGGCATGTTATATGCAAGTTTAATAGCCATTAAGCAAGATGATGTAAAAAGATTAATAGCCTATTCGTCTATTGCACATATAGGATTAATGTGTGCTGCATTATTTGCAAATAATCAATATGCTACACAAGGGGTTTACATACAAATGTTTAGTCATGGTATCAATGTAATTGGTTTATGGATTGTTGCAGAATTAATAGAAAAACAATTCGGCACTCGTAAATTAAGCGAACTTGGTGGAATAGCTCAAAAAGCACCAACACTTGCTATATTGTTTGTGATTTTGGCATTTGCAAATGTTGCATTACCATTAACCAATGCTTTTGTTGGAGAATTTTTAATGTTCTCAGGGTTGTTTAATTACAATAAAATCATAGCAGCTTTTGCTGGTATAAGTATCATTTTAAGTGCTGTTTATACCTTAGGTATGGTACAAAAGGTAATGTTTGGAAATTCAAATGCAACAACTGAAAATGCTGTAGAAATTACAGTTGCTCAAAAACTTGCTTTAATAATTATTGTTGCTTTAGTAATATTTTTTGGGTTCTATCCTTCACCAATGTTACAGTTGATTAATAGTTAAAAAAACACTAGCAGTAAGCTTTAAAATATTTTAAAAATTATGAACGTTATTTTATTATCTGCAATTTTGGGTGTGGTTATGATGTTTGCTGGAATAGCAACTAAAAAGTCTGGAAACATCAGATATACAGCTATTATTGGACTTATATTTTTGTTATTGGCTAATTGTGCTAATAGTTGTGGATGGTTTTCTTTAAAAATTGATACTACTAACTTTTTGTCTTTCTCAAATTTTAGTTACTTAATCAATTCAATATTAATTTTTTCAACTTTAATATATGTTTTGCTAAGTGGAAAAGCAATAGAGCAAGTTGGAATAAATGTTGCCGAGTATTTCGCTTTAATATTTTTTGTATTGTGTGGAACTTTTATTTTAAGCTCATACGATAATTTATTAATGCTATTCTTAGGTGTTGAAATTATGACAATCCCATTGTTTATTTTAACAGGAGCCGATAAAAGGAATTTAAAAAGTAATGAAGCATCGCTAAAGTATTTTTTAATGGGAGCATTTTCAACAGGAATTATGCTTATGGGCATTGCATTAGTATATGGTATTAGTGGCTCCTTTGCAGTTGACCCACAGGTTAGTATGGTGGCTACAACTGGTCAAATGCCTAGTGCTGGTATATTATTGCCAATTGGATTGTTGTTTTTATTTATGGCAATGGCATTTAAAGTAAGTGCTGCCCCTTTTCATTTTTGGACACCAGATGTTTATGATGGTGCTCCAGCAGTATTTACTTCTTTTATGGCAACTATAGTAAAAGCTGCTGGTTTTGTAGCTTTCATTAAATTATTTGCATTCAGACAAGAACAATTGGGGCCATCTTTTAAAATAATCGTGCCATTGGTAATTGTTGCAACGTTACTTGTAGGGAATATAACAGCTGTTTTTCAGCAAAGCGTAAAACGTATGTTGGCATACAGTTCAATTGCACAAGCTGGATTTATGTTATTTGCTTTATATAGTACAAATGATTTAGCAAGAGAAGGGATTGTATTGTATGCTATTGCATATAGCCTAGCCACAATAGGTATTTTTGCAGTACTAGTAAAAATGAAAGATTATACTTTCGATGGATTTAATGGTTTGGCAAAACAACAACCTTTGGTGGCGTTAGCTACTACAATTTGCTTGCTAAGTTTAGCTGGAATTCCATTAACTGCAGGTTTTTTTGCAAAGTATTTTATGTTGGCCGCAGCAATAAAATCTGGTGCAAGCTTTGCTTTGGTAATTGTTGCTGTTTTATTTGCAGCAGTAAGTGTATATTATTATTTTAGAGTAATACAAGCAATGTATTTTAAAAGTGGTGAGGCACAAATAGAACAAGTTGATGGTGCTTTAAAAATTGGATTAGTTACAATTACTGCCTTATTGCTTTTGTTGGGTGTTTACCCAAGCTTGGTAACTCAATGGTTGTATTTTTAGCAAATTTAATCTCTTTAAAAAACTGCTTTAATGGAAAATCAATTTAATGTATTGGATGTTTTTAAGGCAGTAACGAAACACAAACCATTTATTGTAAGTTTTGTTTTAGCAAGTTTACTTGTTGCTATTTGCTGTTTAGTTTTTCTTCCTAAACAATATAAAGCAGAAGTTATAGCTGTGCCAGCAAATCCCAATTTGGCCGACAAAAACAGACTTTCACCTAATAATAGTATTCAACATTTATACCCCTTTTTTGGAAGCGATGGAGACCAAGATATTCTTCTTGGTTTTTTAAAACTTCCTCATTTGTATGATTACTTAACTACTAAATTTAACTTAATAACTTACTATAAAGTAAACGAGAAAAAAGTTTCAGAAAATAAGCATAAGGCAAGTGAGTTATTGAAAGATGATTTGCAAGTAAAAAAGAACGAGAATAACCAAGTAATTATTACACTATGGATGAAAGATGCCAAACTAGCAGCTGATATTTGTAATGAAGCTGTAGATTATACAAACTCGTTTATAAAGCAACAATGGAAATTGCAAGGTGAAGAGGAAGTGAAAATTTTGGATAAAAGAATAAACGCTTTGGAAGCTCAAAAAGATTCCATTGAAAAAAAGTTAAGCTCTAGTGAAATTACAAGTAGTAATGCACTTAAATATTTAAGTAATATTAAAAAAATTGAAGAGCAATTTTTAAACTTACTCGAATCTAAAAATAATATAAGCTTAGGAATTCAAACCACACCAAATGCTTTGTACGTATTACAGGCAGCAACTATTGCACCTGTATCAGATAAACCTAATTGGTTTATTGTATTAACATCAACTATAATTGCAGGCTTAGCTTTTAGTATTTTACTAGTAATTGTATTTTTTAAAAAGCCATAAAGTAATGTGGACAATACATAACTATAAAGCAGTATTTGTATATAGTTTCTTGTTCTTATTTTCTTTAATTATCTCAGTAGTTTTTTATAATCCACTATACTTGCTTATTCCTTTTGTGTTTTTATTAGTTGAAAAATTATTTTCAATAGCAATTACAAAAACTAGAGATGTTTTTCTACTATTAATCTTTTGTCTTCCATTGTCAACTGAATGGCAAGTAACCGAGAATTTAAGCTTAGATTTTCCAACAGAGCCAATACTAATTTTACTTAGCTTTTTAGGTGTTTGTAAGTGGCTGTATCATTCAAGTAATTTTCCAAAACATTTGCTAAAAAGTAATTTGTTTTTTTTAGTTGTATTGCATTTGATATGGTTGTTGATTAATATATTCTATTCTAGTCATCCATTACTTTCACTAAAGTTTTTTGTAGCTAAAGTTTGGTATGTAGTACCCTTTATTGTGATTTTGCAATTTGTTTTTCAGTCAATAAACGATGTAAACAAAATAATAAGGTTTTTAGTACTTACTATGTTGGTTGTGGTTGTTCAAAGTTTAATTAGACATGGATTTCAGGCTTTTAGTTTCGAAGGTATAAAATATACTTTGCATCCTTTTTTTAGAAACCATGTAAATTATAGTGCAACTTTAGTTTTGCTGTTTCCTTTGCTAATTTTCTTAAAGCCATTTGCTAAAGAGTATGGGCAAAAATATTTTTTTAATGTTCAAAATACATTTACTATACTTTTTTTAATTGGTTTGTTTTTTGCTTATTCAAGAGGTGCTTGGCTAGCTGTGCTTATTGGGTTTATTGGAAGCCTTAGTATAAAATATAACAAAGTAAAAGCTGTTGTTATTAGTGCTATTGTTATGATTGTTTTAAGTCTTTTTATCTTATTAAATAAAAATACTTTTTTAAAACTGGCACCACAATTTAATACTACAATATATCATAGTAGTTTAACAGATCATCTAGAAGCTACTGTAGCTTTAAAAGATGTAAGTAATGCAGAAAGATTGTACCGTTGGGTGGCTGGTTTTAATATGATTACTGAACGCCCAATTGTAGGTTTTGGAACAAACACATTTTATCATCATTACAAACAATATACTGCTCAAATTTTTAAAACTTGGGTAAGTAGTAATAATGATCACTCTACAGTACATAATTATTTTTTGCTAACCTTAATTGAGCAAGGTATTATTGGGTTTTTATTGTTTTGTTGTTTGATGATTATTGCTTTGTTAAAAGCACAATACCTTTACAACGAGGCTAAAAATTTAAAACATAAGCAGCTGGCAAAAGCAATAGGTGTGATGCTAATAATGACTATTGTACTAAATTTTTTAAGTGATTTAATTGAAACTGATAAAGTAGGAGCTTTGTTTTGGCTTTGTATTGGTTTACTTATTTGGCTTGACCATAAAATTCATCTAAATAAAGCAGAGGCATAAAAAAACTTTCGACTATAAAATCGAAAGTTTAATAAGTTGATCTAGCTTTTTTATTTAACTAGCTTTTACTTCTGCTTTTTTTACAGCTACTTTATGTGGACGGCTTTTACCAAAAGAACCTTTGAAACGCTTGCCCTTAGCTGTTTTTTTATCTCCTCTACCCATTGTGATAATTATTTTAAAATATTAATAAAGTGCAAACATAAAAAAATCCTTTCATAATTAGCAGAAAGGATTTTTTTAATAAGATGTAAGGCGAATTAGATTTTTGCACTTAACTCTTTACCAGCTTTAAACTTAGCAACTTTTTTAGCTTTAATTTTAATAGTTGCACCAGTTTGTGGGTTACGACCTGTACGTGCTGCTCTTTTAGTAACTGAAAAAGTACCAAAACCAACTAAAGTAACTTTACCACCACCTTTTAAAGTTTTAGTAACAGCACTTACAAAAGAATCTATAGATGCATTAGCTTGTACTTTAGTAACACCTGCATCTTCAGCAATTTTTGCAATTAATTCCGCTTTGTTCATAATAGAAATGTTTTTAAATTTTAAAGTAAAACAAATATAGAGGCTTTGTAATACCACCAAAATTATTTTCAAAAAAATGTGTACATCTTTTTGCTTCAAAATCCTTATGCCATAAGGATTGTAGCTTTTTTTTGTTTAATTCTTTTTTATAAATTTAAATTTAATTCACTCTAAACCCTTGATTTTGTTGAGTTTACACAACCTTTGTTTTAGTAGAAGCCCATTTGTAAAGGATTTTGGCTATCTTTTTTTCTGGTAAATTAAAAATTTATGGTATTTAAATTAGTTTAAACAATTTGCATTAAGGTTCTAAATCCCATAAACTTATTGCCAAATTTGTTTAACCCTTGTTGTCTCAAATCATTGGCATAAGTATTTATATAAGTTTCGTATGCTTCTAAGGAATTGCAAAAGTATTGTACAGCATAGGTTGGGCCATCATCTTCTTCAATATCTAAAAGTCGAACCATTTTGTAATCTGTAAAACATTTTGTGTTTAATACATCTAAAATGTGTTGTTTTTTCATCCACAAAAGCCATTCTTCGTGTATTTGCCATTGCAGTTTAATGGTTACATTGTATATATACATAAGTTAAAATTCTTTTTTCCAAAGTAAACTACTATCTCCATAACTTAAAAATCTAAAATCGTTTTCTAAGGCATAGTCGTATATTTTTCTCCAATCATTTCCAGTTATACTAGCAACCAATAAAATTAATGTAGAGCAGGGTTGATGAAAGTTTGTAATTATGGCATTTGCAATTTTTAGTTGATAACCAGGTGCAATAATTATTTGAGTTTTTGCTAAAATTTTGTTTAATTTATTTTCATTAGTATAGTTTAACAAAGCTTTCAAAGCAAAGGAAACAGAGATGTTATTAGGTAATTCGTAAGCATCCCATTGGCTAAGTTCTAAAACTTGGTTAGCAATTTTTTGGTGTAAAATTTTTACTCCAAGCCAATACAAACTTTCAATAGTTCTTAAGCTTGTAGTACCTACTACAATTATTGGGTTGTTTATTTGATGTATTAGCTGCTCAATAAATTTAGTTTCAACTTCTATAAACTCTGCATGCATTTCATGCTCTTGCATGGTATTTGCCTTTACAGGTTTAAAAGTGCCAGCACCAACATGTAATGTAACAAAATTGTGACCTATGTTTTTTTGTTTGAAGTTGCTAAAAACCTTTTCTGTAAAATGCAATCCAGCTGTTGGAGCAGCTACGCTTCCATCATATTTGGCATAAGTAGTTTGATAAGTTTGTTTATCGGCATCTTCTGCAGTTCTTTTTAGATAAGGGGGTAAAGGAATATTACCTGCAATATGTAAAACTTCTGCAAAGCTTAAACTTTTAATACTCCAATTAAATTGTATTAAATAATAATCATTTAATTTTTCTTTTAATATGGCATGCAAAGTAAGCGTTTCTCCATTTGGTGTAATGGCTTGCCCAACAAGGGTTTCATTGGCTTTCCATTTTTTAGCTTTGCCCACCAAGCACTTCCATAGTACTTGATGTTTTTGTAGCATGGCAGTAGTAATGTCGTTATATTCATTACTTGGCTCTAAGCAAAAAATTTCAATAGAGGCTCCATTTGTATTGGTAAAAAGCAAACGTGCTTCTACAACTTTAGTGTTATTAAAAACCACAAAACTGTTTGCAGGAATTTGTTGGTGTAGAGTATTAAAAATGGTTGTGCTAATATGCCCCTTTTTATAAACAAGCAACTTGCTTTCGTCTCTTACAGGTAATGGGAATTTTGCAATTTTTTCCTCAGGTAAATGATAATTAAAGTCGTGTATAGATAAATCTTTGGGATGCATTGTTGCAAAAGTAGTTACTTTCCAAAAGAAGCAATATTGGTGCTAAATATTTTTACAGCAATTGCCAAAAGTATTACACCAAAAAATTTTCTAACAGCCAATAACCCAGCTGGTCCAAGAGCTTTTTCTATTATTGTAAGCGATTTTAAACCTATATAAATTATGACCAAATTTATAAAAATGCCAACAACAATTACCCAATCGTTAAAATTGGCTTTAAGGCTCATTACAGTTGTAAGTGTGCCGCTACCTGCAATTATTGGGAAAGCTATAGGCACAACTGTTCCACTTTTTGCACCTTTATCGCCTTTAAAAATTTCGTGACCCAATACCATTTCTAAACCTAATAAAAAAATTACAATAGATCCGCCAACGGCAAAACTTCTTACATCTAAACCTAATATTTTAAGAAATGTTTTTCCAAAGTATAAAAACAATATCATTAGCAACCCACTTATTAGTGTGGCTTGTGTTGCCCTTATGCCGCCCATTTTTTCTTTTAAAGAAATTAGTAATGGAATGCTCCCAATAACATCGATTACTGCAAAAAGTGTAAAGGTTACAGTAAGTAAATCGTCTAGTTTAAAATCCATAAATTAGAATTTATAACAAACTTATACTTTTAAGTTAATAATTATACCATTGCTACAATACATTTACTAGCTTTTGCGTTATTACAAGTGTTGCAAGAACTGTATTATACATATTACGAAAGCCCAATTGGTATTTTAAAAATTGCTGGTACTGAAACTGTAATTGCAGAAGTTAGTTTTGTGGACTCTCCAAATCAAATGCAGCATGGAGAACCTGGTGTTAGCGACGTTTTGCACCAATGTACAGAAGAATTAATAGAGTTCTTTTCAGGAAAACGTAGAGCCTTTAGTGTACCCATTCATCAAGAAGGCAACGATTTTAGCCAACAAGTTTGGAGTACACTTACCCAAATAACTTACGGAAAAACAATTAGCTTTTTAGAGCTGGCAAAAAAAGTGGCTAATGAACATGCATTAAAAGCTGCAGCTAGTAGTAATGGAAAAAATAAGATAAATATAATTGTACCTTGCCATAGGGTTATTGGTACAAATAAAAATTTAAGTAATTATGCAGGTGGTGCATGGCGTAAAAAATGGTTATTGCAACACGAGTTTAGAACTGCAAATGGCATACAAACTTTGTTTTAAGCCAATCTAGCAGGCTTTTTTCCAAATAAAATTTATCTTTTGCATTTATAACAACCTACCACTTAAGAAAAAGTAGGCCATAGAAAAATAAATAATCAAACCTGTAACATCTACTAAAGTTGCAACAAATGGTGCACTAGAAACTGCTGGGTCGGCTCCTAGTTTTTTAAGCAAAAGAGGTAACATGCTACCATTTATTGTGCCCCAAAGTACAATTCCCAAAAGTGAAAAGCCAACAGCAAAGCCCATAGGCATCCAGTAAATGCCATATAATTGTGGATTTATTTTCTGCCAAACAGCAATACGAACAAAGCCAATAATACCCAAAACAGATCCTAAAAGTAAGCCACTAATAATTTCTCTCTTTAAAATTGTCCACCAATCGCTTACAGTTATTTCGCCTACACTCATAGCTTGAATAATTAATGTGCTAGCTTGGCTTCCACTATTGCCACCACTACTTATAATTAAAGGTATAAATGTTGCCAATACAACTGCACGGGCAATTTCGTTTTCAAAATAACCCATAACGCTTGCAGTAAGTAATTCTCCTACAAATAATACAACAAGCCAAGTAATTCTTTTTTTAAATAGTTTAAGAATGGGAATGTCTAAATATGGCTCGTTTAAAGCTTCTGTTCCTCCCATTTTTTGCATGTCTTCGCTAAACTCTTCATTAGCTACCCAAAGAATATCATCAATAGTAACAATGCCCAATAACTTGTTATTATCATCAGTAACTGGCAAGGCTACTCGATTGTTCATTTTAAATACTTGATTGGCTGTTTCTTGGTCGTCTAAAACATTTAATGCAACTACACGTTCATCCATTAGTTCTTCTACTAATTTATCGGGCGAAGCTAAAATAACATCTCTTATACGCAGGTCGTCCAACAATTCTCCTTGTGCATTAATTATATAAATAACATCAATGGTTTCGCTGTTTTTTGCAAATTTTCTTAGCGTATCAAATACTTCCTGTATGGTGTTGTGGGCATATACATACACATAATCAGGAGTCATTAACCTACCAACACTATCTTCTGGATAGCCCAATAGTTCTAGGGTAGTTTTAAGTTCTTCGGGGTTTAGCAGTTTTATTAAATCTCGAATGGCAGGTTTAGATAATTCTTCTAAAAAATCTGTTCTATCATCTGCTGGTAAATCGTTTAATAACTCTGCTGTTTTATTGTGTGGAAGTTCTAGGATAATTTGTTTTTGAGTAGGAGTGTCGAGCAGTTTAAATACTGCCGAGGCTCTGTGAATACTCATATTGGCAATTATAGGAGCAGCATCATCTATATTATCATAAATCAATTCTACAACATCGCTAATGTTTTGCTCATTTAGAAACTCGGCAATTTGCAAAGCATTTTGTTGGGCTTTTGCTACATCAAATTGTTGTTGTAAACTGATATTTTCTTCTTCTAATTGCATTTGGGGGATAAAATTGCATGAAAATTGCATACATTTTACGTTTAAGGAGTGGAATTATCATAAATTTTACAAATCTATTATTTGCCAAAACCCTACATTTGCACTCTTAAATTTTTTAAATAATGAAAATAGTTACAATCGACGGACAATTGAGGACCGAATTTGGCAAAAAAGCCACCCGCCAAATACGCTCTCAAGAAGCAGTGCCTGCTGTAATTTATGGAGGTGCAGCCGAAGTTAATTTTTCGGCATCTGCAAAAGCTTTTAAACCATTGGTTTATACACCAGAATTTCAGGTTGCTGAAGTTACTGTAGATGGAAAAACCTACAAATGCATTTTGAAAGATTTGCAATTTGATAAAGTAAGCGATAAATTAACGCATGTTGATTTGTTGGAACTTGTAGATGACAAAAAAGTAATTGCTACTTTGCCATTAAAATACACAGGTAACAGTATTGGTGTTAAAGATGGTGGTAAATTAGAAATTAAAATGAAGAGTGTAAAAGTGAAAACTTTGCCTAAATATTTGAGAGAAAATATTGTGGTAGATATTACCTCTTTAGCTTTAAATGGTAATTTAAGAGTTGAAGATATTAAAGCAGATAACATGGAAATTATGAACTCACCTCGTATTCCTATTGCTTCTGTAGTAATGACTCGTCAACTTAAACAAGAAGAAACTGCTGCTGCAAAAGCTGCTGCTGGTGGTAAAAAATAGTTTTCGTTTTTAGTGAATGAAATATTAAAGCCCTTGCAATTGCAAGGGCTTTGTTGTTTTTTGTACAATAAATGAAAGAAAAATGTAGGAAAGCTTCTATAATGTTTTTTATTAGTTTATTGTAACCAATCCTCTAAATCCAAGAAACGAAGTTAAATCTCTTTGGCTATTTTTGTTTTTTGTGCTATACCATTCGTGGCGAACACTAAACTCCAGTTTGTTTTTTATTTTCCAGCCCAAACCAATGCTTCCTGCTAGGCCACTAATTTCGCTTGTTTTATATGGCATTGAAGTAGTTGTTCCCATCCAATCACTATAATTATATCCAGCATCTGCTTCAGCATAAAATTTATCGTTCAAAGTACGTCTGTATCCAAATTTTAAACTATATAAGGTTTGAGGGGGCAAACTAACATTTAAATCAACCGAAATGCCTGGTATAGAAAGCACTTGAGCAATATTGCCTGGTCTTCCAGCAAATCGTAAAACGCCAAAATTTCCAGTTATAAAATCTTTTTTTCCTATCGGTTTCAAAGCTTTAAAACTGGCACCAACTCCAATCATTAAAACTTTAGCAGCTTGTTCTGTTGTAGGTACAGCAGCTTCGGCAGCTATGGAATAACTCATTTTCCTTTTTGGTGTAATACTTTGGGCAGGTAATGTGCAGTAAAATAAAAAACCAAAACAACTAAACAATAATCTCATAAGTAATTTTTTGGTTGTAAATATAAGTAGCACCATTTAAATCTCAACTTTTGATGGCATGCAAGTTTACATCAACAAACTACTTAAGAAATTATCAATACTTTGGGCATCATCCACACTAAATTCTCCAATTTTTGTTCTCCTCAAACTGCTTAAATGACCTCCAACGCCTAGTTGTTTTCCAAAATCATTTGCCAAACTTCTTATGTAAGTACCTGTACTACAATTAACTTTAAAGAAAATTTTGGGCAAATCAATATTAGTAATTTCAAAATTATAAATACTTACAGGTCGGGGGTCTACTTTTACTTCAATACCTTTTCTGGCAGATTCATAAAGCCTTTTTCCATCTTTTTTTATTGCACTATGCTGTGGTGGATACTGTAAAATATTGCCAATAAAAGGTTTGGTTGCCTCAGTAATGTTTTCAACATTTAAATGTTCAAAAGATTTGAAATCTTGAGGTTCACTTTCTAAATCATAAGTGGGTGTTGTGGAGCCAATTGTAATGCAACCTGTATATTCTTTAGGTTGCCCCATGTACTCATTAATTTTTTTGGTAAATTTTCCTGTGCAAATTATGAGTAAACCAGTAGCCAAAGGATCTAATGTTCCAGCATGCCCCACTTTTTTTATTTTAATAGTGTTTCGTATTTTTCTTACAGCATCAAAGCTTGTCCATTCTAAAGGTTTATCAATCAACAAAACTTTACCCAGTTCAAATTCTTCTTTTTGTATCATACTTGCGAAGATATAATACCTTATTTTTACTTTATGCAACTGCCTTTTTTTTACGAAGAAAATATACCTAGCTCACCATCATTATTTACATTAAATGAAGACACTTCTAAACACTGTGTGCAAGTGTTAAGAATGCAAGAAAACGAAAGTTTACAGCTTACAAATGGTAATGGAATTTTAGCTACTTGCATCATAACCTCTCCACATAAAAAAAACACTGTTGTTCAAATAGAAAAAATTGAACAATTTCCTGAGCCAGAGCAACAAATACTCATTGCTATTTCTCCTTTAAAGAATGCTACAAGGCTTGAGTGGTTTTTAGAGAAAGCAACAGAAATTGGTGTAACAAAAATTCAATTAATAATTTGTAATAGAACTGAAAAGCAACATATTAAGTTTGATAGATATAAAAGCATCATTATTGCAGCTATGTTGCAAAGCCAACAAACTTGGATGCCAAAATTTAGCGAACCAATTAAGTTTGGCTCAATATTTGAAATAGATAAAGCTGCTACAAAATTAATTGCACATTGTATAGAGGATAATCAAAAACTATCAATATCAAATATAAAATTTAGCAATAGCTGTAGTATTTTAATTGGCCCTGAAGGTGATTTTTCAGCAGAAGAAATTAAAGTAGCTTTGAGTAATAATTATCATCCAGTATCTTTAGGAAATACAAGGTTAAGAACCGAAACAGCAGGCGTTGTGGCTGCTGCTTTAATAAAAAACGGAATGCCTTTATGAAACAATTTGTATTTATTGCTGCTTGCTTTGTATTAAGTTTTTTTGCATGTAATAATAAACCTGCAATAGAACAAGATTTAACTATTACAAAAAAAACTGCTTTTAACTCACTATTTTTTGATAGTTCACAATTAGAAAATTATTTTAAAAAAAATAGCCAACTTGCTAAATATAAAGAACAGTATATAGCATTTTATAAACTTAGAAACTACCAATTTGCATGGATAGATGTAAAGGGGTTTGATGAACAAGCAATTCATCTTGCAAATTTGGTAAACAATGCTGTAAGCAATTTACAAGATAGTAGCATATATGTAAGCAATTTTTTGTCATCCTATAATTCCATGTTGGTTGGTGGTTTAGAAAATGTTGAAACCAATGAAATACTAGAAACAGAGCTTTTGCTTACTGGACAATTTTTTAATTATGTAGCAAAAGTGTATAAAGGCATGGATATAAATGCTGAAGAATTGGGCTGGTTTATACCACGTAAAAAGGTAGATTTAAGTAAATTGTTAGATACAATCATTAAATCAAAGCAATATGAAGTAGATTCTTATTTACCATTTAATTCTCAGTATTATAAATTACAAGAGCAATTAAAAGTATATTATCAATTACAAAAAAAATACACATGGGATACCTTTGCCATACCCACGAAAGTGTATAAAAAAGGAGACTCTAGTGTTTATATTAAAAAACTAAAAAACTATTTATTTAGGTTTGGTGATTTAAAAATACAAGACACTTCAAAAAAATATACAACAGAAACAGAGAAAGCAATTAAGAGTTTTAAAAGAAGATTTGGATTGCCAATTGATGGTAACATTAGTAAAAGATTTGTGCAAGAACTTAATGTGCCCATTAAAACACGAATAGAACAGTTGCTTGTAAATTTAGAAAGAGCAAGGTGGCTGCCAGCCGAGAAAGATAGTAACTATATTTTAGTGAATATTCCAGAATATAAAATGCACATTTACGATAGTGCTGTGAACAAATGGGATATAAATGTAATTGTAGGTAAAGCAGCAACAAGTACAGTAATTTTTACTGGCAATTTAAAGCATATAGTTTTTAGTCCTTATTGGCGATTGCCAACGTCGATTATTAGAAACGAAGTAATGCCAAAATACAAAAAAGATAAATCATATTTAGCTAGAAATGGAATGGAAATTTATGCAAAAGGGGATAGTTTTCCATTAATAAGACAAAAGCCAGGGCCAAAGAACAGCCTTGGTTTGGTGAAGTTTTTATTCCCCAATTCTTACGACATTTACTTCCACGATACTCCAGAAAGAAGTTTGTTTGGTGCAAATGATAGAAGTTTTAGCCATGGGTGTATACGAGTTGGAGAACCAGCAAAATTAGCTCAGTATTTACTTAGAAAAGATACCACATATAAACCTCATATTATTGATAGCTTAATGCATTTGCCCAAAGAAAAATGGGTAACATTGCCCAAAGCTGTACCTGTTTATTTGGTTTATTTTACCACTTGGGTTGATAAAAATGGTAAACTAAATTTTAGAAAAGATATTTATAAGCACGACGAGAGAATGGCTAATAAATTATTTGATAGAGAGCCAATAATAATTAAAGATAGTTTGACTCCAATAAAGAAAAAGCAAGATTTAAAAACTAACTAGCTTTTTAAGTATTTAGATAAAGCTTCAATAATTAATGTTTGCCCAAAACCATAACTAAGCATTACTACAACTGGTAAAAAATCAATATCTGTTAGGTAAAATTTGTGAACAGATAAAATTGCATCAGAAGTGCAAATCATCAACATTCCTGGAATAATTTTCGTAACAGCAATATTTTTTAAGCGTTTATTTCTAACCACATTTACAGCTAATGATGTTACAGCACTTAACACAAGCATATATACTATTATGTAGTTTTTTAATTGCCCTAAATCGCCTAGTTTCAAAATTTTAATTAGTACAAAACATACAACTAGCATTCCTAAAAAAGTAAATAGTGCTTCTTGCCCATCTTTAAAGTTTATGGGTTGCATTTCGTTAAATGTAAATCCATAAATACCGTATGCAACTAAAAAACTAATCATGCCCATTATAAAAAAGCCATTGCCATTATTAAGTAATAAATAGTCGCCAATAAATGCTGCTAACAACGATATATATACAAATAACTTTTTACTATAATGCTTTGAACGCTTTGTTTGTGCAAAAAAATACAAAGCTAATGTTGGCATCAATAAGAGTTTTAAGTAAATATGATACTCGGAAAGGCCGTAATTAAGTACTAAGCAATCGAGCAATAAAATAGCCCAATAAATATGTAATCCATAATTCTTGAAAAACTTCATAAAGCGGTAATAAGTTAACGAAAATAAATGGAATATGCATACCAAATTCAAATCCTACTATTTTTGGCAACTATGCAGCAAAAAGATAAAGATTTTATTAAATATTGGGAGTTGAAAAGACTAGAAAACAAAAACAATCCATTGCTTTTTGTGAAAGGATTTTCACTTGGATTATTTATTGGTGGCTTATGTATTTCTATGTTGGGAATGGAATGGTATCAAAGAGCAAACATGGTTGCAAATGCCAAAATGAATCCAATTGTTTTATTTATTGCCATTATAATTTTAGCTACAGGATTGGCCATTTTATACAACAACTTTAAATGGGAGCAAAATGAACAGTATTACAACGAATTGTTGAGTAAGGAGAAGAAAAATAAACAACTTTAAATTAAAAAGCTGTGTTTAATTCAACACAGCTTTAGTTTTTTCAAAAGTAAATTTATCATTTAGTTCTTTAATAGCACCCCAACCACCCAATATATTTCTGAGGTTGTGAATGCCTTGTTTTTTTATTAAACTTGCAGCAATTACACTTCTATAGCCTCCTGCACAATGAACATATATGTTATCGGTTTCTTCAAAATCGGCCATGTTGCCTACGTCTGTTAAATCGTTTAATGGAATATTGATAGCTTCTTTTAAATGCCCATCTGCATATTCTGTTTCTTTTCTTACATCAACAACTACTAGTTTTTCATCAAAGTTAATATCCATTGCAAGTTCATCTGCCTCAACATCAATTACCATGTCAATCCTTTCTCCTGCATTTTGCCAAGCCTCAAATCCGCCTTGTAAAGTTCCTGCAAATTGGCTAAAGCCCACTCTTGCTAAACGTACAATACTTTCTTTTTCTTTACCTGCCTCGGCAACTATCACAATGTTTTTATTAAAAGGTAAAAGTGAACCTGCCCACTCGGCAAACCTACCTTCTAAACCTATAAAAATACTTGTAGGCACAAATCCTTGAGTAAAAACTGAGGCATTCCTAGTGTCTAAAATTACTACATCATCTTGTTTTGATAATGCTTTTACTTGTTGTGGTGTAAGTGCTGTAAGTCCTTTTTGTACCACAGTTTCTATACTATCGTATCCTTGTTTATTTATTTGTGCATTAATTGGAAAATAATTTGGGGGTGCAGCCAACCCTTCTGTTACGGCTTTAATAAAATCTTGTTTAGTTGCTTGGTTTAAAGCATAGTTGTTTTGCTTTTGCTCGCCAATGGTGCTAAAAGTTTCTTTACCTAAGCTTTTGCCACAACTACTACCTGCCCCATGTGCAGGATATAAAATTACATCATCTGCCAAAGGCATAATTTTTTGTTGTAAACTATCGTAAAGCATACCTGCTAAATCTTCCATAGTTAGTAATTCACCTTTTTGAGCTAAATCGGGCCTACCCACATCGCCAACAAATAAGGTATCTCCTGTAAACACAGCATAATCTTTGCCTTCTTCATTTTTAAGCAAATAGCATGTGCTTTCTAAAGTATGACCTGGTGTATGTAAAGCTGTAATGGAAATGTTACCTAAACTAAATATCTCTCCATCTTTGGCAACATGTACTTTAAAATTGGTTTGAGTATTTGGGCCATACACTATAGTGCTATTGGTAGCTTGTGCAAGGTCTATGTGCCCACTTACAAAATCTGCATGAAAATGAGTTTCAAAAACATATTGAATAGATGCACCTCTATCTTTTGCTAATTTAATGTAGTCGTCAATATCTCTTATGGGATCAATAACTGCTGCAATTCCATTACTTTCTATGTAATAAGATGCTTGTGATAAACAGTTGGTATATAATTGTTGAATGTACATGCTAATAATTTAGAGTATTGTTTTTCAAAAATAAAGCCAATTTATATTTTAAATACAAATTGGCAGAAATAAGCGTTAAGCAGTGTAGCAAAAAAATTAAATCTTCGTTCCACTTAAAGCACTACTAACTGCAGCATCCATGGCACGCTCAGCAAATGGACGAGAAATTTCGTTTAACTCTTCGATTTTTGTTTGTATTAAATTTTTATCGTTCATAGTTAAAGATAATTGCAAAGCTTGCATGGCATTTGCTGTAGCCATCATTTCGTCTTTAGTGATTATTTGATGGTTTTTTTGAAGAAACTTTTCAGTTACTTGTAATATTTGTTCACCTTCGGTTTTGGCTTCAACTAATGCCCTTAAAGCAATATCATCTTTAGCGTTTGTGATGCTTTCTAAAAGCATTTTTTCTACATCACTATCTGTTAATCCATATTGAGGTTTTACTTCAATACTTTGTTCTACTCCACTGCGTAATTCTTTGGCTGTAACCACTAAAATTCCATCTGCATTAATTAAAAAACTTACTTCAATTTTTGGCATACCTGCGGGCATTCCAGGAATATTAGTAAGGTTAAATTCTGCTAATTTTCTATTGTGCTCTACTAAATCTCTTTCGCCTTGATATACACTAATTCTCATGCTACCTTGGCCATCTTTTTGAGTAGTATATTGCCTAGCAGCTTTTGATGGTATTTTGGAGTTTCTAGGAATTAAAACATCCATTAGTCCACCCATTGTTTCAATACCTAAACTTAAAGGGGTAATATCAAGTAACAAAACCTCTTTATTGTTACCAGCTAAAATATCTGCCTGAATGGCTGCTCCCAATGCAACTACTTCATCTGGGTTTACACTATCGTTTACAGGTTTTCCAAAAAAAGCACTTACTTGCTCTTTAACCAAAGGAATTCTGGTGCTTCCACCAACCATAACAATAGCATCTATTTTTTCTTTGGTAAGATTGGCATCTTGTAAAGCATTTTTACAACAAATCATTGTTTTTTCTACAAGTGGACTAATGATTTTTTCAAAAGTAGATTTACTTATAGCTAATGTAATATTGTTCCATTGAGCTTCAAAATGCTCAACATTGCTTAATGCTTTTTTTGCAGCTTCTGCTGTGAGCCTTAAGCTTTGTTGTAAAGATTGATTTTGTTGTAAAATTTCATTATCAATATTATAATGTGATTTAAAATAGGTTACAATAGCATTATCAAAATCATCTCCACCTAAATAGGTATCACCATTAGTACTTAGCACTTCAAAAATACCATTGTTAATTTCCAAAATACTTACATCGAATGTGCCACCACCTAAATCGTACACTGCAATTGTTTGTGCTGTAGTAGTATTTGTTCCAATACCATAAGCCAAGCTTGCAGCTGTGGGTTCGTTAATAATTCTAAGTACATCTAACCCAGCTAATTTTCCTGCATCTCTTGTGGCTTGTCTTTGAGCATCATTAAAATAAGCAGGAACTGTAATTACAGCTTTGTTTACTGGAGTTTTTAAAATATGCTCAGCTCTTTGTTTTAGCTCCTTTAATATTAGAGATGATAAGTCAATCGGTGAATAAAACTTATTTCCAACTTGAACCTTTACTAAACTATCGGTATTATCATCAATCACTTTGTAAGAGAAAAACGATGCGTTGTTTTTAATGTCATTATAGCTTTTGCCCATTAATCTTTTTGCAGAAAAAATGGTTTGTGCCGGATGGCTTTGTAATAATTCTTTAGCTAGTTCGCCAATTATAACTTGATTATTGTTTGCAAAATGCACAATGCTTGGTACAAGGCTACTTGTATTGTGCTCTTTTAGTGCTATGGGTTGTTTGGTTTGGGGATGAATAATAGCAACTAAACTGTTTGTAGTTCCTAAATCAATGCCTACAATTATTTCATCTTTTTGTAAACTACCAGTTGCTATATTTATTGCAATTTTTGCCATTTGCTTATTCTAAAGTTTTTACAAAGATATGCACCGCAAGAAAGGAACTGTTTTGATTTGGGAAAACAAGTTGCTCACAACGGTGATAAAGAAGCTAAATAACTTCAGTTTTTTCTTGGAGTTAGTAAATTTAACAATGTATTGCTCAAGAGCATGTAAGTAATAGACACCCCTTCTATAAAACCATTTTCAAAACCCCACCTTGTAAAATTTGCTGGTGTGTAATTTTATTTACTGGGATTTTTTTGCCATTTAAGAATACAGATGCAATTCCTTTATTTGTGGTGTTTCTTTGTTTCGTAACCTCAATTTTCAAAGATTTTTTATTGGGCAGTTGTATAGTTGCATTTGTAATTAAAGGATATCCAAAAACATATTCTCCACTGGCAGGGTTCATTGGGTAAAACCCTAAACTGCTAAACACATACCAAGCACTCATTTGTCCACAATCATCATTCCCAACCAATCCATCTGGCCCAGTTTTGTACATGCTATCAGTAACTACTTTAAGCCATTTAGCTGCTTTTTCGTTTGCTCCTAAAGCTGTGTACATATAAATTATATGATGGCTAGGTTCGTTGCCATGAGCATATTGACCAATTAGTCCTGTAACATCAGCACTTGTATTTTCTCCATGTAAAATGCTAGGTGCTGTAAACAATTCATCTAACTTTTTTATAAGTTTTTCTTTGCCCCCAAATAACTCTGCAAAGCCTTGCACATCATGTGGTACAAAAAAACTATGTTGCCAAGCAGTGCCTTCAATGTATTGCCCTTCAAAACCATGTTCGCTCAATAAAGGGTCAAATGGTTCTACAAATTTTCCATTGCTGTTTTTACTTCTAAAAAAGCCCGATTGCTTATCAAACAAATTTTTATAATACATGGCTCGTTGCATAAACAAATTATAGTCGGTAGTTTTTCCTAAAAGTTTTGCAGCTTGTGCAATACACCAATCGTCAAATGCATATTCTAAGGTTATAGTTACACTCCATCCATGTTTATCTTGTGGTAAATAGTTGTACTTAATATAATCTGGTGTTCCTCTATCATTTTGAAATGCCGATTTTCGCATGGCTTCATATGCCACATTGTAATCAAACCCTTTAATACCTTTTAGCATGGCATCTGTAATTATAGGAATGCTGTGGTAGCCAGTCATGGTATTGGCTTCCCATGTGCTAATATCCCAAACTGGTAAAAGGCCATTATCTTTATATAACTGTAACATACTGTTTATCATATCTGGTAAACGTTGTGTTTGCGTTATGGTAAATAAAGGATTAAGGGCTCTAAACACATCCCATTGGCTAAATATGGTGTACTTGTTTTTGCCTAAAGTAAATTTCAATTTTTTATTATCATGTGTTTGATAACTTCCATCAGCATCACTATGCACAACTGGAGCTAAACAAGTTCGGTACAATGCTGTATAAAATTTAGTAGCAAGTGCTTTATTGTTAGTGTTTATTTTTATTTTTTGAAGTTCTTTTTCCCATAAAACTTTTGCTTGCTTGGCTGTAGTTTCAAAAGTTATAGCATTGCTTTTATTTAATTCGGCTAAAGCATTATCTGTGTTAGTGCTGCTTAAAGAAACCCTCACGCCTAACTGATTTCTTGTATCAAATTTTAAAATAATTTTTACCAATTTCCCAAAACCTGATGTTGTGTTTTTAGCAGTATCATCAACAAAATAGTATTCTTTTATGGCACTAGAAAACCTTGCAGCAAAATACACTTTTTGCCCTTTTGCCCATCCTGTACTATAACGAAAGCCCACCAAAGTACTGTCGTTTAATACTTGCAACATGCCATCTGTACTTTTATCCCAGTTTATCCTAAAGCCCATATCGAAACGTAAATAGCCTTCTGGTTGTTGAAATGCATATTGGTGAAACCCTGTTCTTTCATTCGCAGTTAATCGGCAGTTTACATTGTTGTTAAGTAAAACTCCATAAAATCCTGGACTTGCTTTTTCCATATCATGCGAAAAGCCAATTTTTATTTTTTCTT
Source organism: Chitinophagaceae bacterium (assembly GCA_049242885.1). Taxonomy (GTDB): domain Bacteria; phylum Bacteroidota; class Bacteroidia; order Chitinophagales; family Chitinophagaceae; genus CAIVPM01. The sequence goes on along the minus strand of JBMLOQ010000061.1, from coordinate 379 downwards.
TTCTAATTTCTGAAGTGTCTGTTAAAGGTAAAACACTTATATCGCACCAATCGCCAATACCTGTACCACTTAAGTGAGTATGGCTAAATCCTGCAATAGTTTTACTGCTATAATGATAACCACCACACCAATCCCAACCTTCATCACCATTATCTGGACTAAGCTGAACCATTCCAAATGGTACAGTTGCTCCTGGATACACATGCCCATGCCCACCAGTTCCTAAAAAGGGATCTACAAATTTGGTGAGGGATTGAGAAAAGGTTGTGGTTGATACCAAAAAATAGAAAAGAATTATTTTAGTTTTTTTCAGATTCATTTAATAAGATTTATCGTTGTATTTATGAGGAAAGTAAAAAGCAATTTATTCATTCAAATA
>JBMLOQ010000060.1:0-41711 GCA_049242885.1 Chitinophagaceae bacterium | reverse complement strand
AGAATTTTAAAATTAGGTATTCGTCCAGGTGATGCTGCAGAAAAAGCAATGATTGAATTAGTTGATTTCAACGAAGTTTATGGAGTAGCTCAAGAAACTGCAAATGCAGAACCAGCAAAACGTACACGTAGAGCTGGAAGCAAAAAGAAAGTTTCTACAACTGAAGAATCTACAACACCAGAAGTAGTTGCAGAAACTCCAGCTACAGAAGAAGCAACTTCTACTGAAGAAAAAACAGCTGAATAATAAATTAGATTTTATTCAATTTATACAAAACCACCCTCAAAAAGGGTGGTTTTTTTATGCTCACTTTATTTTCAATTAAAAAACAAGTTACATTTATACTTCAATAATTATTAAAGACATGCCAAGAATTATAAAATCAGGGTTAATACAACTTTCATTACCAAAAACTGAAGGAGAAGGAACAATTGAAGAAATAAAAGAAGCAATGGTTCAAAAACATATTCCTTATATTGAAGAAGCAGGCAAACAAGGAGTGCAAATTTTATGTTTTCAAGAGATTTTCAATACACCCTATTTCTGTCCTGGTCAAGATGCTGCTTGGTATGCAAGTGCTGAAACAGTTCCTGGCCCTACTATTGAAAGAATGCAGGCTTATGCTAAAAAATATCAAATGGTAATTATTGTTCCTGTTTATGAAAAAGAACAAGCAGGAGTTTTATACAATACAGCAGCAGTTATAGATGCCGATGGTACTTATTTAGGTAAATACAGAAAAAACCATATTCCACATACCAGTGGCTTTTGGGAAAAGTTTTTCTTTAAACCAGGAAACCTTGGCTATCCTGTTTTTCAAACAAAATATGCTAAAATTGGAGTATATATATGTTACGATAGACATTTCCCAGATGGTGCAAGATGCTTAGGACTAAATGGAGCAGAAATTGTATACAACCCAAGTGCCACAGTTGCTGGATTGTCTCAGTATTTGTGGAAGTTAGAACAACCAGCACACGCTGCTGCAAATGGTTATTTTATGGGATGCATTAACCGTGTTGGGGAAGAAAAACCTTGGAATTTAGGTAAATTTTATGGCACTAGCTATTTTGTAGATCCTCGTGGACAAATTATCAAAGAAGCAAGTGAAGATAATGACGAACTTATAATTGCTGAGTTTGATTTAGACATGATAGAACAAGTAAGAAGTACTTGGCAATTTTTTAGAGATAGAAGACCTGAAACCTATGGAGATTTAGTGAAGTTGTAGTTTTTAACCACAGAGATAACTGAGTAAATCACAGAGAAAAGTGAGTTGTATAATCTAATTGACTAAGCTTTAAAGTTGATTCAAAATGAAATAGTTTATGCACGAAAATGAAATAACAGGTAAAATAATAAATGCTGGAATTGAAGTACACAAAGCTTTAGGACCAGGATTATTAGAAAGTGCTTATAAAGAATGCTTCTACTATCAACTTACAAAAAATGGTCTTTTTGTTGAGAAAGAAAAAGTATTACCACTTGTTTATGAAGAAGTAAAATTAGATTGTGGTTACAGATTAGATTTACTTATTGAAAACAAAATTGTAGTTGAAATAAAAAGTATTGATGCAATTAATGATATTCATCTTGCACAAGTTTTAACTTATTTAAAAATTGGAAATTATAAGCTTGGTTTACTTATGAATTTTAATGTTGTACTACTAAAAAATGGAATAAAAAGAATAATTAACGGCACTCTGTAAACTCTGTGAAAATCTTTGTTTGCACTGTGGTAAAATAATTTCTATGTCAATAAAAAGTAACAGATTATCCATAACTCAATACGAAAAAAACTTTGCCGATATTCATCCACCTTTTGAAACAAAAGATGCTGCATTGGTAGAAGCCAATCGTTGCTTATTTTGCTATGATGCTCCCTGTACAAAGCTTTGCCCTACAAGCATTGATATTCCAAAATTTATAAAACAAATCACAACAGATAATATAAAGGGCTCGGCTCATACCATTTTCCAGTCAAACATCATGGGTGCAGGTTGTAGCAAAGTTTGCCCTGTAGAAAAACTGTGTGAAGGTGCTTGCGTTTATAATAATATGGACGAAACGCCAATAAATATTGCTAAACTACAACGATATAGCACAGAAATTGCTATGCAACATAATTGGCAACTTTTTAAAAGAAACCCATCTCAAAATAAACGTGTAGCCATAGTTGGTGCTGGTCCTGCTGGATTAAGTTGTGCCCATGTTTTAAGTAGAGAGGGAATTGATGTAACTATTTATGAAAAAGAAGCAAAAGGAGGTGGCTTAATGACTTATGGCATTGCTGCTTATAAAGTTACACCCCAGTTTTGTGAAGATGAAGTAAACTATATTTTAGGTATTGGAGGCATCGAGGTTAAGTATAATCAAGAATTAGGCAAAAATATTTCTTTACAAGAACTACAAGCTAACTACGATGCTGTTTATATTGCAATTGGGGTAGGTCTTGCCAATAAATTAAACATTCCTGGTGAAGATTTAGTTGGCGTGGAAGATGCTATTGAGTTTATTTATAATCTAAGAGCTAATGGATTTCAATCTGTTAAAATTGGAACCAAAGTAGCTGTTATTGGAATGGGAATGACAGCTATTGATGCTGCTACTCAAGCCAAACGTTTAGGTGCAAAAGAAGTAACTATGGTGTACAGAAGAACTGAAGCTGAAAAAAATTGTACCCAGCATGAATTAGATATTGCAAGATTAGATGGCTGCTCTACTTTATGGCTTGCTGCACCAAAAGAAATTATTGGTGAAAATGGAAACGTAAAAAATTTGGTTTGCGATGTAATGAAGTTGGGCGAAGCAGATGCTAAAGGAAAACCAACACCTATACCTACTGGCGAAATAATTACTTTGGATGTTGATATGGTTATTAAAGCAACTGGTCAAAATCCTTATAAAAATTTGGTAAGTAAATATGAAATTGATAACAACAATGGCAAAATAAGAGTTGACAATGCTGCCACTAATGTGTCAAAAATATTTGCTGGTGGCGATTGTGTTAATGGAGGAAAAGAAGTAGTTGATGCAGTTCAAGCTGGTAAAGAAGGAGCAGCAGCAATTATTAAATATATTGCTACATTAAACTAAAGATTGAATTACTAGTTAAAAATAAAATCTGTAACAAACAGTAATATTCGAAGCATGGATGAATTTATGTATAAAAAAGAATCTTACTTTATTGTTGAAAAATGTATTGAAGTCCATAACTATTTTGAACATGGATTTGCAGAAGAAATTTATAAAGAGGCTCTAGTTATTGAATTTCGAACAGGGAATATTTTATACTAGCGACACAAACCTTGTGAAGTAAAATGTATAACAAAGCTCACAGTTGATCACTTCTCCAAAATGATAAATTTTCTAAAAGTAAGCAACTGTAGTTGGGATTAATAATAAACTTAACAACAAAATTAGAAACTAAACGTATTATTTATTAAACATGATTATTGACTTATCAAAGCTAACAATTCCTGAAAAACAAGCATGGCTACAACATGCTATAGCTCCTCGCCCTATTGCATTTGCAAGTACAATTGACAAAAATGGACATGTAAATTTAAGCCCATTTAGCTTTTTTAATTTATTTTCATCAAACCCTCCCATTGTTATTTTTTCACCCTCTCGAAAAGGGAGAGACAACACACTTAAACATACTTTATTAAATGTGCAAGAAGTGCCAGAAGTAGCAATAAATATTTGTGATTATAATATGGTGCAGCAAATGAGTTTGAGCAGTTGTGAATACGAAAAAAATGTTGATGAATTTGTAAAAGCTGGATTTACTAAACTAGCTTCAACAATTATTAAACCTCCATTAGTTTCTGAGGCAAAAATAAAAATGGAGTGTAAGGTAATTGAAGTGAAAAGTTTAGGAAACGAAGGAGGTGCAGGCCAACTTGTAATTGCCGAAGTACTAATAATGCATGTGGATGATAGTATTTTAAAGGAAGACAAAACAATGATTGCTCAACAGAAAATGCAACATATTGCCCGACTTGGAGGAGATTGGTACTGCAAAGTAACATCAGACAATTTATTTGAAGTTCCAAAGCCAAATACAAAGTTGGGTATTGGTGTAGATGCTTTGCCAGCTTCCATTAAAAATAGCAGAGTACTTTCAGGAAATAATTTAGGAATGCTAGCAAATGTGCATGCATTACCAACATTCAATCCTGCATTTACAGATGATACTGTAAAAAATATAATTCAATACTATAATCTAAACCAAGAAAGTTTAGAGGAAGAACTACATAAATATGCTGCTGAATTACTAACCAAAAATGAAGTTGAAAAAGCTTGGCAAGTATTATTGATGAATGAGTTGTAACTTAGTTTTTGTTGAAATATTTGATAAGATTATTAACAGCCATTTCTAAAGTTTCTTCCTTTTTTGCAAAGCAAAATCGAAGTACTTTATTATCAGTTTTATCTGAATAAAAAACAGAAGTAGGGATAGTTGCAACTTTAGCATTTGTAACTAATTCAATGGCAAATTCTGTATCTGTTTTTTTAGACAGATTTTCATAACTATAACATTCAAAATAACTACCACTAGAACCTAGAGGTTTTAATGAAGTTTGTTGCATTAATTGACGTAATAAATTTCTTTTTTGTTCAATTTGACAACCTAGTTGAAGATAGGCTTCTTTTTGCTGCAAATATTCCGCCAAAGCAAATTGAACTGTACTATTAGTAGTAAAACAATTAAACTGATGCACTTTTCTAAACTCTACTGTTAACCATTTTGGTGCAATACAATAACCCATTTTCCAGCCAGTACAGTGATAAGTTTTTCCAAACGAAAAGGTTACAAAACTCCTCTCATATAAGCTAGGATATTGCAACACACTTAAATGTTTTTTATTATCAAAAATTAAATGTTCGTACACCTCATCACTCAACAAAAAAACATTTGGATTTTCGCTAATTATTTCTTGCAACTGCAACATATCATTTTCGTTTAAAACCATTCCAGTAGGATTATGTGGCGTGTTGATTATAATCAATCTTGTATTAGCATTAATTTTTTCTTTTACAACTTCCCAAGGAATTGCATAGTTTGGATATTCTAATTTTACAGTAATTGGTATTGCTCCATTAATTACAATATTAGGTATGTAAGAATCATAAGCTGGCTCAAAAACAATTACTTCATCTTTAGGTTGCAACAAGCAAGTTAAAGCCGTATAAATAGCATAAGTAGCTCCAGGAGTAATGGTTATTTCCTCATTAGCATTAATTTTGTTTTGATACAATTCAAATACTTTTTCAGCAATAGCCTCTCTCAATTTTGGTAAACCATTCATGTGTACATACTGATTATTGCCATCTTTCATTGACCTAGCAACTAAATTAATTAAAGTTTCATCCATCATAAAATCTGGAAACCCTTGCCCTAAATTTATTGCATTATGCTCAATTGCCAAGGCACTCATTGTTGTAAAAATTGTTGTGCCAACATCTGGTAATTTTGAAATAATAGTAGCCATGATTAAGTATATTTTCTTTGAGGTTTATCTTCTTCCTCCTTTTGTTGCAATAATGATTCAGGATTTGGATTTTGTGTAATAGATGTAGCTAAATAATACAATCCAATAATTAAAAAAGTACTCACTAATAATTCTTCCCATCTTAGCCAATAACCCCAAACACTGTAAATATTAGCTAGTTGAGGTTTTTGAGGATTGTATAAAACTGTAATTTTTTCACCATTTTTAAACTGTTTAAACAGATAATTTGCATTAACAGTATATGTTTTATTTTCAATTATATAGTTTGCTTTATAATGACTGTTTGAATCGATTATAGATACAGTTATTTTCTCTGATTCAAAAAAATCTGGTTCTCTAGTAAATAAAACATAGCAACCAAAGCAAATAATATAAAGTGAAAATATATTTTTAAGCATACTAAGTAGGGTTACTTATAAAAGCATCAAAAGATTGAATTCCCAACCATTTATTGCTTATAAAACCTTCAGCAAATTCTACCCCTATTTTTTTGCCAAAAATGGCTGCTCTACCTTTAATGGTATCTAAAAATTGAGGTGATGAAATGTATGTGCTTGGTTCTTTGCTATTATCTTCTGGGTGATGAAACTGTGTTTGATAACATAAAATTGCCTCTATTTTTTGTTGATGATATTTTGAAACATCTACCACAAAACTAGGCTCAATGTATTTATCTTGAATATAATTAAAAACATAAGAAGCCTTCCAAGCAGATTGCTGACCCCCATTTTCATCAAAAGTTTCAATCTTGCGTAAGCCACATAAAAAAGCTGCATCACTTACTAATTTGCAACTTCGTCCATGATCTGGATGCCTATCATCTGGAGCATTACTTAAAATAATTGTAGGCTGATATTTTCGTATAACTTGTATTATTTTTAGTTGATGGGCTTCATCGTTCATAAAAAAACCATCTCTCATTTTTAAATTTTCTCTTGCATGCAAACCCATAATTTTTGCAGCTTTAGCAGCCTCCAAAGCTCTGGTTTCTATTGTTCCTCTTGTGCCCAACTCCCCTTGTGTTAAATCTACAACAGCTACTTTTTTGCCTTGGGCAATTGCTGCAATTATTGTACCTGCACAACCCAATTCTATATCATCTGGGTGTACACCAAAAACCAAAATGTCAACTTTCATAAATAAAAATTAAACAAATGTAATGTATAACACTGAGTTAAATAAAAAACCACAAAGAGTAATCCAATGCCCTTTTCCCATTATAAAAAAAATGACAATCTTATTTATAAAAGATTAAAACAATCCTTAGCCCTTATGTAATTTCAATAAACAAAATCTAGTTAATTATACCATTTTTTGCAAATAACAGTTAATCTATTTTATAGCAACCAATTTTTGCAAACATTCGTTTGCTTTACCAGTTTCTAAACTTTGTATAGCAGCTTCAAATGCTTGATTATAATTGGTGTATTTGCCTGTACAATGCAAAGCCATTGCAGCATTAGAAAGCACAACAGCATTTTGTGCCCAAGTGCCATTACCTTGTATTATTTGAGTGAAAATCTTTGCAGCTTCTTCAGTTGTATTACCACCAAAAATGTCTGAGGGTGTTACAGTTCGTTTACCTAAATATTCTGGAGTTAAAATTTCTTCCCCTTTTTGTGTTATAACTTTTGTATCGTTGGTTAATGAAATTTCATCATAGCCATCTACACTATGAATGATGGTGAATGCCTTATTGGTTTGCTGCAATAGGTAATTGTAAATCCTTGCCATTTCGTTGTTAAAAACCCCAATTAATTGGTAAGTTGGTTTTGCAGGATTTACTAATGGCCCAAGCATATTAAAAAAAGTACGCACACCTAAACTTTTACGAATTGGTGCTACTGTTTTTAATGCAGGATGAAATAATGGTGCATGTAAAAAGCAAATATTGGCATGGTTTAATTGCTGTTGCAATATTGCATTATCATTAGTGAATGTATAGCCCAGTTGTTCCATTACATTACTGCTACCACTAATACTACTTGCCCCATAATTACCATGTTTGGTAACTTTATGTCCTGTGCCAGCAACTATAAAACAAGCAAGAGTTGAAATGTTGAAGGTGTTTTTTCCATCGCCACCTGTACCAACAATATCAATAGTTTCAGCATTTTCAAAATGCATTGGCACACATAATTCTAGCAAAGCATCTCTAAATCCCTGAAGCTCTTCAATAGTAATACTACGCATTAAAAACACAGTAATAAATGCAGTAACTTCATACTCTGTGTATACTCCTTTGCTTATATTTAACAATATATCAAAAGCTTGTTGTTGGGTTAATGTATTATGATTGAATAAAGATTGTAATATTTTTTTCATTTATTGCTTCATCTTGTTTTTAGTTTTCCAATTAGAAAGTTTAAAACTATGTTTAGTATAATAGTTTGCTTTTTTGTGATTGATAAACAACTAATAAATACTCAAACTTTTGTTTAAATAATTGGCAACATAATCTTGCACACCATCTTCTAAACTAGTAAAGTCATATGGATAACCTTGGGCAACTAATTTGCTCATATTGGCTTCGGTAAAATATTGATATTTATCTCTAATATCTAATGGCATATCTATATACTCAATATTTGCTGCTTTATTTAACCCAGAAAATGTTGCATTGGCTAAACTTTCAAAGCTTCTAGCCTTGCCAGTACCTAAATTGTACAAGCCATTTTCTACTTGAATGCTATGCTGCATTAACCATAGAATTACTTGTACCACATCTTTTACATACACAAAATCTCTTAATTGTTGCCCATCTAAAAAGCCATCTTTATGACTTTTAAACAATTTTACAAACCCTTGTTTGTTTATTTGATTGAAGGAATGCCAAATTACACTTGCCATTCTTTCTTTGTGATATTCATTAGGACCATAAACATTAAAAAACTTTAATCCAGCCCAAAATGGTGGTTTTTCTAATTGTTGCAAAGCCCACTTATCGAACTCATTTTTACTAACACCATATGGATTTAATGGCTCAAGCTTGAAAGGAATCTCATGGTTATCATCATATCCCAAATTTCCATCTCCATAAGTAGCAGCACTAGATGCATAAATTAAAGGAATTTGATTTTGGGTGCAATAATTCCAAACATCTTTGCTATACTCTACATTTAGATGTTGATGAATGCTATAATCAAATTCTGTAGTATCCGTTCTTGCTCCTAAATGAATAAAACACTCAATTTGAGGTTGATGAATATTTAACCATTCAAATAAAGAATGCCTTTCAATTACATGAGCTACAAGCTTGGTTTCCCAATTTTTTCTTTTTTCTTCTACCCCAAAATCATCAACAATTATTATGTTATTGTATCCATTTTGATTTAAGAACGATACCATGCAGCTTCCTATAAAACCTGCTGCTCCAGTAACTACTATCATACATGATGCTTTATAAAATTATTAAATCAATGCTTAACGATTTTGGTTGGTTTAAATATAAGTTTAACCCAAAATATCACCAATGGCTGAATCGTAGCCATTTTTAAATTCACTAATACTTCCCCAGTTTACATCATCTATCATTACTTCATTTTCTGCTACTTCGCCCAAAATTTCATATTGTATTTCGCTATTTTTAATGAAAGCAACTACAGTTTCGAGCATATCTTTTTTAACAGAAATTACAACTCGTCCTTGTGCTTCACCCAACCAAAAAGCATCTTTTCTCAAAGTATTATTTTGCTTATAAACCTTAAAACCTTTGTTTAAGAAAAAGGCTTTTTCAAACAAACAAGTTAGCAATCCACCTTCGCTACAATCGTGTGCAGATTGAATATGTTTTTGTTGTGCCAATGAAAGAATTACTTGTTGCATGGCAAACTCTTCATCCAAATTGAAATAAGGAGTTGGCGAAAATTCCTTACCCAAAATCTTATGTAGATATTCACTGCAAGCAATATCATCAACTAATTTTCCTACAACAATAATAACATCTCCAGCCTGTTTAAAATGTAAGGTTGTTTTAGTAGCTACATCATCCAAAACCCCTACCATTCCTATTGTTGGTGTTGGGTAAACTGCATGATCTGGCCCTTGATTATAAAAACTTACATTACCGCCTGTAACAGGAGTATTAAACTTTCTGCAAGCTGCTCCCATACCTTTTATGGCTTCTGTAAATTGATAATAAACTTCGGGGTTGTAAGGATTTCCAAAATTTAAACAGTTTGTTACCCCAATAGGTAAGCCTCCACTACATACTATGTTTCTTGCAGCTTCACTTACAGCAATCATAGCACCAATATTTGGATTGGCGAAAACATATCTACTATTACAATCAACAGTAATGGCTAATGCTTTACCAGTTTCTTTTGCCAATACTACAGCAGCATCGCTAGGAGCATTAGTATTGGTATTTGCAGTACCTACCATACTATCGTACTGATTATATACAAATTGCTTACTAGCAATATTTGGTTGTTGCAATAAAGCAATGGCAACATTTTTTAATTGCTCATTGGTTGCAATATCATCAATGGCATTTATATCGAAAGTTTTTATTTCATTAAAATAAGTTGGCTCTTTAATTTCTCTTGTATAAACAGGAGCACCACCACCAAGTACCATTTCTTCTGCTGGAATACTAGCTTCTAACACTCCATGCATGTAAAAATTCAACAAACCATCATTAGTTACGTGCCCAATTATATTGGCTTCTAAATCCCATTTTTTAAAAACATTTTCCACTTCATATTCTCTTCCTTTTTCTACTACAAGTAACATTCGTTCTTGACTCTCACTTAAAAGTAGCTCCCAAGCCTTCATATTTTGTTGTCGAGTGGGCACTTTTTCTAAATCAATATGCATGCCTACTTGGCCTTTTGCACTCATTTCTGCTGTGCTACAAATTATCCCAGCTGCACCCATATCTTGCATACCAACTACTGCACCAGTTTCAATAACTTCTAAACAAGCTTCTAACAATTTTTTTTCCTGAAAAGGGTCTCCAACTTGCACAGCTGGTAATTCTTCTGTACTTTCTTCAGTAATGTTAGCACTCGCAAAACTTGCACCACCAATTCCATCTTTACCAGTGGCACTACCTACATACATAACAGGATTTCCTAAGCCTTTTGCTGTTGCACTTACCATTTTTTTAGCTTCCATTATACCAACACTCATGGCATTCACTAATGGATTGGTTTGATAGCAATCTTCGAAATACACTTCACCAGCTACAGTTGGTACACCAAAACAATTGCCATAGTGCCCAATTCCTTTCACAACACCTTTAAGTAAATGTTGTGTTTTAGAGTTGTGAATATTGCCAAAACGTAAGCTATTTAAACTAGCAATTGGCCTAGCCCCCATTGTAAAAATATCTCTTTGAATGCCACCAACACCAGTTGCAGCTCCTTGAAATGGCTCAATAGCACTTGGATGATTATGGCTTTCAATTTTAAAAACTACTCCCCATCCATTGCCAAGATCCATTAAACCAGCATTTTCTTCACCAGCGGCAACTAACATTCTACCACCATCACGTGGCAAGGTTTTAAGCCATTTAATACTATTTTTATAGCTACAATGCTCACTCCACATACCACTAAATGCACATAATTCAGTAAAATTGGGTGTACGACCGAGTTTTTGTTTTATCATTTCAAACTCATCGGCAGTGAGTCTTAATTCTTGGGCGGTTTTTACAGTAATTTCCATAAGGCTGCAAAGGTATAGAATGGAGGTTTATGAAGCTGAGGGTTATTAAAAAAATAACACATTTTCAAATAAACTGTAGTTTAAACTAAAAAAGAAAAGCAGAATTTCAGCAGAATTAAAACTATTGCAAGAATATTAACTTATTTAAGAGAAAGTGACTGAATTAAACAGTGCAAGAAGAAGCAAAATTGTGTAATATAAATATTCGCAAATTCATAAAACTTTGAGATTATAGATGTTCTTAATCACAAGTGAAATAATACACACAAAAGCCTCTAAAATATACATTTAGAGGCTTTTGTTATGTACACAGTTGTACTTAAAGGTTTTATTCCACTACAATTTTAGTACTATAATTGTTTTTAGAATTTATAAGTTGCAATGTATAACTTCCATTTTTCAACTTACTCTGTGGCGTTATGTAAGTATTTATATTACTATTTGTTATTTGCAATTGTTGCTTGTGCATTTCTTTTCCCTCTACAGTTAATATTCTAATACTATATGTTCCTTTTTCGATATTTTGCAATTGCAAACCAATGGTATTGCCTTTTACAGGATTAGGAAAAACGTTTAATACATTTAAAATTTGAGGCTTAAAGTTTACTAAAACTACTTTACTATATCTCTCAATATCATTTTGCTGGATAGTTTTTACTCTATAATAGTTCACTCCATTTACTGGACTATTATCAGTATAATTATATGCGTTTGTTATATTACCATTTTTAGCAGATTGTGTGCTTATTGCTTGGTAGTTTATTCCATCTTCGCTTTTTTCTAAGATATATTCTTTAACAGCAGTTTCACTTTGAGCTTCCCAATTTATTCTTACTTTATTGTTTCCAAACTTTTCAGCATACATGTTAAAGTTTTTATTGGGCAAAGTGCTATTTCTAAAAACAATAACAAATCTATCATCTAAAGTTGCTGTATTGCTTGTAAACTGATGTAAAAAATTTGGGCTATTTAAGTCAATTAAAGTTTCTGTATTTAAAACATTGTCAATTAAATAAGCTTTTGAACCTGCATCCCAGTTACTAGGTTTTAACTCTAAAGCATAATTTACATTTGGAATTAAACTAGATAAAGCTATAAAAATGCTATCATTATTTGCACCAATAAATGGTCTATTTTCTATAGATAAATGATATCCATCTCGCCTTAAAGAAATATTTTCTTCGTTATTCCACATTTTTTCTGCATCCTCATTAAAACTTACTGCCTTATTGAAATTATTATTGTACTGTGCCACTATTTCACTAATTACCACGCTAGTAGATGATTCAAACTTATTTAAACCAATTCTCAACTGGTCTGTATTTCCTGTTCCTGCACCAAAAACTACTACACTATCTCTTCTTGATTTTGCTGCTTCGTTAAACACTACATTTTGTGTGCTTGAATTGGCTTGTACAAAAAAGGCTTGGCCGCTTTGTATAAATTCTTTTTGTCCTGTGCTTCCTCCAGTAATTGTAAAATTATTTACTCCATTTCTTTGGATAGTAATATAACCACCAGTTCCTGAACCACCACCTAATCTTGGATCCCAAGTATAAATAGTATTGGTAATTCCACTACTTGCAGCAAATACTTCTTCTAACCCAACTGTACTTGCATAAGGATTAGGAATTAAAATAAAATTGTTAGTTGCGACACTTGAGCTAAATGTTTTTGTTCCCATTAACAATTCACCAGTGCTTCTTAAAGTTACGTTGGCACTATTAGGTAAATTAGTTCCATTGGGTCCTGCAATAAAAGCACAAAATGCATTATTTAAACTACTTCCAGTTAAATTTACTAAAGCAGGATTGCTAATACTAACCCATGCGTTTGAATTTCCATTATAAGTGAAAAAATTATAACCAGGTCTTATAGATGATAAATTACTACCACTTGGGCCCACAATATCTACTTGTGTTTTCCACGTTGTGTTTAATGAACTTGGTGTTGATTGGGTTACTGGTGCAGTTAAAAGTCTCCAAGCTCTGCGTGCTGGTAAAAAACGTTCAACAGTTACATTACCTGTAACTGTTCCATTACTTGCTCCTACCCTTGCTGTACGAGTAGATATTGATGATAATGTAAGATTATTGTTGGTATTGAAATTTCCATTTGTAATAACTAAATTTCCATTTACCGTTAAGCTTCCATCTAAAGTTACACCAGCATCATTATTTATGGTTAAGTTGTAAACAGAATTCCCTGCAAATGTATTAGCAGCAATTGTTTGTGGAGTTGTTCCTGCAAACTCAATAGTTGCTCCATTTGCATCAATTATGGTTCTACTAATAACATTGAGTGTACCATTATTTGTAATGTTACCTGCAACTCTAAAAATTCCATATCTTGTAAATCCTGAATTGTTTGTTACAGTTAAACTCGCTCCTACATTAATGGTTACATTTTTTGCAAAACTTAACCATTGAGCTTGATTATCACCTGTAATTTGTGGAAAACGATTACTTGTTCCAGAAACATCTGGTATTAAAACATCATCATTTATAGTAGGTACTACTCCGCCACTCCAATTTGCTGCTGTGTTATAGTTAGCTGTTGATGCTCCTGTCCATGTGTTTACAAGACGAGTTGCTGTAATTACATATAACTTAGTGGTTACTAAATCTTCGGCAGTTACTAAAACATTAATAGTATTTGTTCCTACAATTAATGATAAACTTCCTGATGCTGTTCCACTATTTACAGTTGTATAAGCACCCCCATTAATACTTATTTGAATCGTGGCATTTACAAAATCTTTTGTTGAGGTAACTGTTATGGAAGAAATATTATTTGCATAGCTAACTGTATAAGCAGTTATATTGCTTGAAAATGCAGGTGAAATACTACCACTACTTAATGAAAGTGCAATTAAATCGGCATCGTTTGAAAATGGAATTACTGTATCAGTTGCTGAAAAACCACCTTCATTAGCAACGGAAGTTTTATTAGCTCTTACTCTATAATAGTAGGTTGTGTTAGGTGTAAGTCCTGTAACCTGTTGTGAAGTTCCTGATACACTCAAACTACTATAACCACTTATAAAAGATGAAAAATCACCCGAAGTAGAAACGTCTAGCAAATAATTACTTACATTTTGCAAACTAATCAATGCTGGAGCATCCCAATTGGCAGTAAAACTATTTCCTGTTTTGTTGGTTTCTGGTTTTATTGTTGGAACAATCATTGAATAACTTTCAACCCAATTACTTGTAGCACCTGTTAAAGCAAAATTATTTAAGGTTCCAACATTTGATGTGTTTGTTTGATTCACCAATGTGGTTAAGCCAGTGTTGGATGCACCAGGTTTTCCATTATCAAAATTATAATAGCAAACTAAATTATTTAAATTAGGGCTTAACGTAGCAAACATATTTGCCTTAATTTCAGCTTCAGTTCTGGCAACATTCCAAATTTTTACTTCATCTATTGATCCTGCAAAGTATTTGGGTGAAAATAATTGGTGTAACCCAATTCTTAACCAATCAGTGGTAGTAGCAGTTGTAATGGCTGTACCTGATAAACTTATAGCTACTCCATTTATATATAAAGTTCTTGTGGAGCCATTTTTCACTGCTGCAATGTGATACCATTTTCCAGCTTCTAGTAATTTTGTTGATGTTTCTAAACCATCAAAGTTTATTCCAGTAAAAGGTGCATTATTTGCAAGTGTAAGAAAATAACCATTGGAACCGTTGGAATGAGACTTGCTTATAATGCCAGCACCAGCTGCAAAGTTTGTAGGTTTTATCCAAGCTTCTAAGGTATAATCTGTTACAAGATCTAGATTAGTTGGGCTAGAAATGGTAACTGCATCATTTGTACCATCAAAACTTAAAGCATTGCCAGGGGCTGTAAATAATGATGTTGAATCTTCTGAAAAATAGCCTTTAACTGCAATATCATTATCTGCATTTGAAGTTCCATTACCAATGGCAAAAGAATTCGTTGTTGTTGCTCCAAAAGGTATCAGTCTAAATGTAACTGTGCTTGTACTAGGTATATTTTGCAAAGCTGTAATTCCTGATAAATCAATTTGAGATAATGTTGCAGTTGTTAAGGATGTAACTGTTGGTATACTCCTTGTTGCAATATTTACAAAACTACCATTGTTAATTTGGTATTGGAATTGAAATTGATTAGGGCCATTTGTGTTTACTCGTATATTAACTTCATCAATTAAAGTATAACTTACAGTTTTGCCACTAGCTGCCTGTAATTTAAAACTTAAAAACTTATTGTCTGAAATAGCAACTGATGCAGTAGAATTTGACCAAGATAAACCTCCCCAATAACCTGCTAAACTAAATGGCCCAGTTATACCACTAGCTGCTGTTAATGGCTGTGTAGCTGTAATTCGCGAATCTAAAGTTGTTGGTGCAAGAGACGAAGCAATACTATTACTAGTTGATGTATTTAGAGTTGATGTATTAAATCCTGCTAAAACAGTTTCAGGAAAAGCAGGTCTTGTATCAATCACATTTTGTGGATGTACTAAAGCCGATGTTTGAGCATTGTACATAGTACCCATTGGAGTTAAATTCCCATTTTCATCTCTCAATGGAAAATGGTCTTCAAAAAATGGTGCATAGCGTTCAATTCTTGGATCACTATCCATCCAAGGAATAGCTAACTCAAAAAATGCCTGATTTACAGCAGCACTTCTATTAACATTTGCATTAAACTCTGTAATCCAAATTGGCTTTTTATACAAATTCCATACATTATCAATATAAGCTTTAAACCTATTTAAAACTTGTGTAGCAGTTGGGTTAGCATTCAAAGTACTTAACCAGTTGCCCCAATCATACCAATGCACACAAACAAAATCTATTTGAAGTTTTTGTTTGTTAGCTTCTGTAGTAAAGCTATCTACCCAAGTTGCATAAGCCTCTTCTGTACCAACAGGGCTTCCCATTCTGTAGCCTGCTCTAAGCAAATTTTTGTATAAAGGCAAAGCTCTATTTACAAACATATTTGATTGACCTGCATGGTTAGGTTCATTAAAAGCCAAATAATGCGTAAGCGAATCTTTATTAATCACCGAGTCAACTCTCAAATCTGCTGCACCGCCACTACCCCATGCCATTGGCACAAACTCTCTTGTATCAGTTGTTGTATCTCGTATTCCCCAATCGTAAAACCAAGTAACATTTGCAGCAATTTCATCGGCATTAGTAATTACTCCTGCACCTTTTTTTCTTACTGGTGTATGGGGCAACTTAAGCACTCGTATAAACGAAATTTTATTTTGCAACACCATTGCCAAGTTCACAGTAATAGCACTTTGAGTAGCCATATAAGTAAATCTTTCGCCAGTGCCATCTTCATTTTCAGCCACTGTAGCCATAAAACCCTGACTTAAAGAAATCGACTTAATGCTATTGTTTAAACCATTAGGAATACCATTGCCTTTGTATATTGTACGTGCAATACAGGTAGCAGAAATTCCACCAGAATTATAACTAGAATAAATGGTTAATTGAGCTTGTATAGTTTGTAAAAAAGAAAACAATACAACTACCAATAAAATTTTTTTCATACAACTTTAATTAAAACGCAAATTGTTAAATAAGCAGATTACTAATTTATGAAACCTACTAGCAACAAATATATTAATTCAAACGTTTGAAAATGGGAATTTTTCTATAATTCCTTCAAATTTTAATTTTTATTCAATCCAATACTGCTCGTTTCAGTAAAAAATCAATTTCCGATTTTTTTTTAAATACTTTACTTATATACTTAATAAATACAATATTCTTGCAACCAAATAATTTTCATTTATTATGTCAAACTTTTCAACGTACAATTTCAACAATCAAAAAGCCTTAGTAAGAGTAGATTTTAATGTGCCTTTAGATAAAGAAACTTTTGCAATTACAGATGATACAAGAATAAAAGCAGCAATTCCCACCATCAAAAAAATTATTGCCGATGGAGGAAGTGTAATTTTAATGAGTCATCTAGGTCGCCCAAAAGATGGTCCAGAAAACAAATCTTCACTTCAACACATTGTAAAACATTTACATCAACTTTTAAATACAGATACATCAAAAACAACAAACGTTTTCTTCGCAAATGATTGCATTGGAGAGCAAGCCTATCAAACTGCAAGCATGTTGCGTAATGGAGAAGTTTTATTGCTCGAAAATCTTCGTTTTTATAAAGAAGAAGAAAAAGGTGACGAAGTTTTTGCTAAAAAACTGGCACAACTAGGAACCGTTTGGGTAAATGATGCTTTTGGTACTGCACATCGTGCACATGCTAGCACAGCAATTATGGCAAAGTTTTTTGATAAAGAAAAACGCTTTTTTGGATTACTAATGGATGCCGAAGTTAAAGCAGCTAAACAAGTAATACACAATAACCAAAAGCCATTTACAGCCATTATTGGTGGTGCAAAAGTGAGTGATAAAATATTGATAATTGAAAATTTGCTAAATAGTGCCACAGATATAATTATTGGTGGTGGAATGGCTTATACTTTTATGAAAGCACAAGGAGGAACTATAGGTAAAAGTTTGTGCGAAGATGATAGACTAGAAACTGCAAACGAAATTTTAGCCATAGCTGAACAAAAAGGGGTAAACATTCACTTACCAAGCGATAGCATCATTGCAGATAATTTTAGCAACGATGCAAACACTTCTACAGCCCCAAGCAATCATATTTTAGATGGTTGGATGGGATTAGATATTGGTGCAAATGCTTGTGAACAATTTACCAATGTTTTACTTCAAAGCAAAACTATTTTGTGGAACGGGCCAATGGGTGTTTTTGAAATGCCAAGTTTTCAGCATGGTACAAAAGCAATTGCAGTTGCCGTTGCAAAAGCTACAGAAAATGGAGCTTTTAGTTTAGTTGGTGGTGGCGACAGCGTAGCTGCTGTAAATCAGTTTGGCTTTGCTAATAAAGTAAGTTATGTAAGCACTGGCGGTGGTGCAATGTTAGAGTTTTTTGAAGGAAAAGAATTGCCAGGTATTGCAGCAATTACTAAAGATTTTTAATAATTTTTTCATAAAAAAAGCAACAAACTGCAACAAAATTTTGATAATTAAATTTGCCTATTATATTTACATTTTAAAAATTAAAATAATTTAAGGTGGCCTACGATAATACAGAACAAAAACCAAGTACATATAGCAAAATTGTAAGAGCTGGGAAAAGAAGAACTTATTTTTTTGACATCAAAGAATCTAGAGCAAATGATTATTATTTAATAATCACAGAAAGTAGAAAAAGATTTGACAATAATGGATACGACAAAAGCAAATTATTTATTTACAAAGAAGACTTTAACAAATTTATTAATACTTTAAATGATGTAGTAAATCATGTAAAAGTAGAATTGATGCCAAATTTTAATTTTGATGAATTCAATCATGATAACTACAACCCAGAAGTTTCGAATGCTGAGGTTACAGTAAATGAAGAATTACCGATTGAGCCATTTACCCCTCAAGAAAAGCTAGTAGAACCCGAAGAAATTAAAGAAGTGAGTACAAATAACAATATTAATAATGCTCATGAAACTGTAGAAAAATGGTAAAATTTTGAATCCTGCATTTTGCAGGATTTTTTTTACCCTACATTGTTTTTTGCTATAAAAAAAGAAAGGGCCAGGATAAAAATCCAGCCCCGTTTTTAAAATCCAATATCCTATGAAAAACCGTAGCAAATATCAAGAATTCTATTTATTAAACAAAATATAACATTATTTTAATGCTTTTTTAACAACCATTCCAAATAATTGTAGAATAATTAAACAAAATCTGAATTTTTAAGCAATTTGTTGAAGCACAAATATTGCAATCCAACAAAAAAACCAAACAAAAATACAAAAGCCCAAGTGCTAAAATGAGCAAAAGGATGTAGTAATCTATCAAAACTTGTAATTATAATTACCTGAGGTTGCACTATAAAATCCCAACTGTTAAATCGTAAAAATCTACCTAAATAAACACCATAGCTTGCAAGCAAAATAATTAGTGAGATTAATACAAATACCAGTTTAAAACTAAAGTGTTTTCTAAGAAAAATCTCTACATGCTTTAACGAAATAATAGCACAATATAAACCCACCCAGCTTGCCTGAATTACTAAAACTAAATCAAACCAAAGCGGAACATCTTTCCTTTCTTTAAAATGTAAGATATCTGTTACCAAATAAGCTGCATTAGGAAAAAACAATAACCAAATTATAAATATAAAAAAACTGACTAGGTTGGCAATTTTTTGATTCAACAATAATGAACTTAATGCAATTGGGATTAAAGCCAAAAAGGTATTCCAAACATAAAAACCAAAAAACAAAGTTTTTGTGTAATAAAATCGAGCAATTAATAAAATGGCAAGAAAGCCAATACTTAAAGCTAATAATTTGATAGGTTTACTAGTTATCATTTTAAAATATTTTGGGTAAAAAAATAATACAAGCTACAACTATACTCACCAAACTAAAAAGCAATACAGCACCAGCTGCCACATCTTTAATAATTTTTATGGAAGGATGAAAATCTGTTGTCAAAAAATTGCATAACTTCTCTATCGAAGTATTTACTATTTCTAAGCTAAGTACTATACCTATACATAATATAATAGCCAACCACTCGGCACTAGAAGATTTAAAGATTATTGCTCCTACTATTACAATA
Source organism: Chitinophagaceae bacterium (assembly GCA_049242885.1). GTDB lineage: Bacteria > Bacteroidota > Bacteroidia > Chitinophagales > Chitinophagaceae > CAIVPM01. The sequence continues at coordinate 21,865 of JBMLOQ010000060.1, read as the reverse complement.
CATGCAATAAAAAATTCTCTAATAAAATTTTTTTCGTGCAGTAGTGTGTATTTAATGCCAGAATAGGCATTATGAATACTTTTAAAAATTGTCATAAATTTAATAATTTAATTTTTTAATAAAAGCCTTGTTACACAATAGGCAACTACCAGTAACAAGGCAATGATTGTTTTCAATAGCTAATATTTTTCATAAACTTTATTCCATACTTTTTTCTTAGAAAGTCAATTGGCTCATTTACAATGTCATAAAAACTTAATTCACAAATATTTATAGCCATCTTCCCTTGCTGGTAGTGCCATAACATTTGTTTATAAAGGTGTGGGAAATGCAATCCCAATGCAGCAATTCCAATACTTACAGGAGATTTATTTCCATTACCAATCATATAACATTGCATTAAAATTTCGTCAACTATTGTCATTTTATAACCTATTAAAATATGCTTTATGTCGTGAGTTTTAAATATGGGAACCAATTGTAATTTATGCTTTTGTAAACAGTTTACTAAGGCTTTTCCCAATGTGTTTTTTTTACAATCAACCAATAAATTTGTATCAGTTTTTATTGATTTTTTATCACTAAAAAAGAACTGCAAAACATTTACTAAAAAATGAAACAAAACATCAAACCACTTACTTAAATACAACACATACTTACTATACATAAAATTAAATTTTAACTGTTTGAATTTAGATACCAATTGATTTTTCTGCTTGCGTACATAGCAATACTGAGTATCACAAAAAGTCCTATACTACCTACTAAAAGTGCAGTATCTTCTAGCCTAATTAATACAAATATGAAAGTGTACAATCCACCTATAAAACTTCCAAAAACTAAGGCAATAGATGCTTTTTTAAAATGAGCCTTTGCATACAAACTAATTAATAAAACTGTTGCGAGTGCAGCAATTGCATAAGAATAATCAAACAACAAAAACTCACTTATAGAAAGAAGGAGTGTAAAAAAAACTAACAATGCAACCCCCACTAATAAATACTGAACAGGATGCAATGGATTTTTTTGCATTAACTCAATAATGAAAAACAAAGCAAAACTTAAACCAATAAAAAGTATGGCATATTTTATACACCTATTTATTTTGCTGTAATGATCTGCAGGCTGTACCATACTTACCCCAAATGCATAAGTTGCAGGTTGTATTACAAACTCCTTAATTGCAGTACCAAAAGGCAAATTAGCACTGTTAAAATTCCAAACTGCACTAAAACCACTATCATTAATAGTTCTTTCACTTGGCACTTTGTTTCCATCAAATTTTGGATTACTCCATTTACTTTCTAACCTAAATTTACTATTTGCTGCTAAAGGCAAAAAACGCAAATTGTCGCTACCATTTATGTTTGCTTGCATACTAAACTCAACTACTTTTCCCAGCATTTCTTTTGTAAATGGAATAGAAACACTTAAACCTTCTAAACGAGTTGTTGTGCTTTGAGTGTTCTCTACTCTATTTTCCATTGAAACTAACTTTGGAGCATCCACCCATTTATTAATTGATGCATTAAAAGGCAATCCTGGTGCAAAATCATAGCTTACACCATTAAATTGGGCACTTAATTTTTCGTCAATTCCTTTAATATCGTTTAACAAAAAACAAAGTTTGGCTTTTGAAAAATCAATATTTTCAATTGGAATATCTGAAGGGATGTTTGGCAAAAAGTTGCCCTTTGCTGTGAGATGAGATTTATACAAGTAAACTTTGTAAATACTTCTTGGCCTTACCTCTGGTTGTAAATCACCTTGCACATTTAACTCTTGAGGCAATAAAAACAAATCTTTTGTGATGGTTTTTTTTGTATTTTCAATGTTTACAACTTCACTATAAAGTAAATGGATAAATGGTGTTCCAATAGTTTGATCACTTGCCCATTTGCTTGATACTTCTTGAACTACAGTTGCTTGTCGTTTTTCCCTTTCATCTACAAGATTGGTTATAAATAATGTAGGTATCAAAAGCACAACAACCATTATGGCCATTATAATTGCCTTGATTAAAGTACTGTTACCCGCACTAGATTTTGCAGCTATTATTGGAGGGTTTGTTGTTGAAGCTTCTAAAGTTTCACTACTGTTTAAATTGTTTTGTTCCATGTTATTATTTTTAATTGATGATTGATGAAAGCGTTGTTGTAAAAATTTTATTGAAAAAAGAGAAGCAATAGCTACACAAAAACTTAGATAGCTACACGACCATAAAAGCTTTGTATTAAAGTCGATTGCAAAATCATAACCTAAAAGTTCGTTTAGAAAAGCAATATTTAAAGTGCCATAAACTAGCACAATTAAGCTGCACGAAAAACCATAAACCAGCCAAGCCTGTATATTCTTAATTCTTATCCAAGCAATAAAAGAAAAGGTGAACCATAAACCTAAGAACGCAGGAAGTGTAATCAATAGGCTTAATGGAAGTATAACAAGTGAAATAAAATAACTGCTTTGGTTTACCAAAGAAATAGCTACTGCAGCTATAAAATATGCTATACTAGTTAAAAACCAAATTCGTAATGCTATTTTTACTGATGACATGATGATTTTTTTATTTTTAAAAGTACTTTGTTTTTCAAAGTATATGTACAAAAAAAATTACTTGTTACTATTAATCATTTGCTCTAATGCTGAAAGGTGTTGCTTAAATGCCAACTCACCAGCCTTTGTAGTACTATATGTTGTATTGGTTTTACGTCCAATAAATCCTTTTTGCACTTTTATATACCCACTTTCTTCAAGTCCTTTAACATGGCTTGCCAAATTTCCGTCAGTAATTTGCAACAATTCTTTAAGATCGTTAAAACTTACAGAATCATTTACCATTAAAGCACTCATAATGCCAAGGCGAATTCTGTTGTCAAAAACCTTATTTAAATGTAGTATAGGATTCATTTTTTTATTGTAATCTGGGTTTAATTTCTTTCGTATTTTGCCCACATAATTAAGCCATAAACAATATGTAAAACGCCAAAACCAGCAGCCCAAAAATATATACCAAAACCCAAATAGTAGAGATTAATAATGCCCAAAATCACTTGTCCAATTCCCAAAAATCTTACTTCACCAAGTGTGTACTTGCTTGCATTTACCAATGCCAAACCATAAAAAATTAGGCAGCCAGGAGCAATTAAACCAAATGCACCATGCTCAATTAACTTTAAAATATATAAGCCACCAGCAATCATAGGTATAAACATATTTATGGCTACTCTTTTTGAAGTATTTCCCCAAAGTGGTGTATTAGTTTTTTTACTTCTAAGCCAAGTAAATAAAAATGATAAAGTAAATGATGCTATAAATGTAACAACTGCAATAACAAACAATTTATTGCCCATGTAATCTTGAACATTATAATTTTTATGATACAGTTGAAAATCTAATTCACTTAAAACTAAGCCATTTGAATTTCTTATAATATCACCAGCAAAATATGCACCAATTAAGGCACAGGTTCCTGCAGCTACACCACTTAACCCACTTAAACTAATAAACTTACTGCTACGCTCCATCATGTTTTTTATGTGTAGCAAATCATTATTATGTTGCAAAGAATCATTATTCATAAAAGCACTTTGAAATACAAAGTAAATAGAGTTATCGCAATCTACCAAATTATTTTAAAACTTTTTTTATAAGATGAATTATCTTTTGAATTTACATTTACAACCTTTACATGAACAATCAAAGTAATCATATACTTAACACACCCATAGAATTTTTAAAAGGCGTTGGCCCAATTAAAGGCGACCTTCTAAAAAAAGAGTTATCTATTTTTACTTTTGAAGATTTGCTTAATCATTTTCCGCATAGACATATCGATAAAACACAGGTTTCTACAATTGATTCAATTAATTATTCTACAGAATTTGTGCAAGTAAAGGCTAGACTTATAAGCTTTGAGATTATAGGTCAAAAAGCAGGTAAACGTTTAGTGGCTTTTGTAAAAGACAAAACAGGAATTCTAGAGTTAATTTGGTTTCAGGGGGTTAATTACATGGAAAAGTACTTGCAAGAAGGTGCAGATTACTTTTTGTATGGTAAAACCAGTTTTTTTAATGGCAAACCCCAAATGGCACATCCTGAAATGGAAGTTTTTGTGCCACAACAACTACATGAAAAAATTAAACTAGAACCTATTTATCCCACTACTGAAAAGCTCAAAGCTAGAGGGTTAAATGCCAAGCAAATAGGCAAGCTTACAGAGCAATTATTTGCACAAGTTAAAGAACTAGATATTGCAGAAAATTTACCTTTTGATTTAATAACCAAATATCAATTAAGCAATAGATTTCAATCTTTTCAAAATATTCATTTCCCAAAAAATGAAACTGATTACCAACAAGCATTAAGACGATTAAAATTTGAAGAACTTTTCATAGCTCAACTTAGATATCAATTAATTAGAGTAAAAAGACATAAATCGTTTAAAGGATTTGTATTTAATAAGGTTGGCGACTATTTTAATAATTTCTATAATCATCATTTACCTTTTAAACTAACTAATGCACAAAAAAGAGTACTTAAAGAAATAAGAAATGATACTGCAAAAGGAATTCAAATGAATAGACTTTTACAAGGAGATGTAGGCAGTGGAAAAACGATTGTAGCCCTGCTTTGCATGCTACTTGCAGCTGATAATGGATTTCAAAGTTGCTTAATGGCTCCTACAGAAATTTTGGCACAACAACATTATCAAAGTTTACAGCAATTACTTATAAATACTGATATAAAAGTTGCCTTACTCACAGGTAGTATAAAAGCAAAAGAAAGAAGAAAAATTTTAGAAGATTTGGTAAACGACGATATTCATTTTGTAGTAGGAACCCATGCCTTAATTGAAGATGTTGTAGTGTTTAAAAACCTTGGTATGGCTATTGTAGATGAGCAACATAGATTTGGGGTAGCTCAAAGGGCAGCTCTTTGGAAAAAAAATTCAACCCCACCCCATGTTTTGGTAATGACAGCTACTCCTATTCCAAGAACCCTTGCTATGACTGCCTACGGCGATTTAGATTATAGCGTTATAGATGAATTGCCACCAGGAAGAAAACCAATTGAAACTATTCATAGAACCGAACACAAACGAGCTCAAATAATGGATTTTGTAAAAACTGAAATTGCAAAAGGAAGGCAAGCCTATTTTGTGTACCCATTAATTGAAGAAAGCGAAAAAGTAAATTACGAAGATTTAATGCAAGGTTACGAGCAAGTAAAAAGTTTCTTTCCCGAACCAAAATACTTCATAAGTATGGTGCATGGCAAAATGAAAAACGAAATTAAAGAAACCAACATGCAACGATTTATTAATAATGATACTCAAATATTAGTAGGTACAACAGTAATTGAAGTTGGTGTAAATGTGCCAAATGCCAGTGTAATGGTTATAGAAAGTGCAGAAAAATTTGGATTATCACAATTACATCAATTAAGAGGAAGAGTTGGGCGAGGAAGCGAAAAAAGTTTTTGCATTTTATTAACAGGTAGCAAAGCAACAAACGTTTCTAAAGAACGTATCAATATTATGTGCAGCACCAATGATGGTTTTAAAATTGCAGAAAAAGATTTAGAACTTCGTGGTCCTGGTGAAATTGATGGCACAAAACAAAGTGGAGCTTTAAACTTCAAACTTGCATCAATTGTGAATGATAAAAATATTTTAGAAATTGCAAAGCAAGAAGCTGAACAAATTTTAACAGAAGATATTGAATTGTGTATGGAAAAAAATATACCTTTAAAAAGTTATTTAAAAGCACAAAAAGGTAAAACTTTATGGAGCAAAATTTCGTAAGTTCCAACAAATTATTGTTTTTAGTGTTTTAATTAAACTTCTATTTGTGTAATTTATCAGTAGCAAGTCATCTTAATAAATATGAGGTATATCATCATCATACTAAGCCTATCATTCATCTCACAAATCAATGCACAGCAAAGTTTAGAATTTATAGAAAATAAAGGTCAGTGGGATAATTCAATTGCATATAAAGGCAATTTGCACAATGGTGCAATAGGGCTTACAACAAAAGGTGGCTACAAAATGCTGCTACATAATGCCGAAGATTTAAATGCAATTAGCGAATATTTTCATCCAAACCATAGTGAAACTCAACACAAAAAAAAGGTTAGTAATGATCTTTTACAACTTCGTTCACACATGTACGAAGTAAGTTTTATTAATAGCAATAATAACCCCACAGTATTAGCAGAAAAACAATTAGAGGGCGTAAACAATTATTTAATTGGCAATGACCCTTCTAAATGGGGAACAAATTGCAAAATTTATACTGTTGTAACTTACAAAAATATTTACCCAAATGTTGATATTAGATACTATACAGGCAATAATCATATCAAATACGATATAGTTGTGCATCCAGGAGGAAATGCCAAAAACATTGCTATGTATATTGATGGAGCTGATAATATTCGTTTAAAAAACGGTAAATTAGAGGTTAAAACATCTACAAACACCATTACAGAAGATAAACCATACACTTTTCAAACCCACACAAGTGGTAAAAAATCCATCAATTGTGATTATAATGTAAAAGGTAATATAGTAACATTTAATGTAGACAACTATGATGTTACACAAACTTTAGTAATTGACCCACAGTTAGTTTTTTCATCGTTTAGTGGCAGCACTACAGATAATTGGGGTTATACAGCTACTTATGATGGCGGTGGTAATTTTTATGCAGGAGGCATTGTGTTTAGTGCTAATGCTTCTAATGGCTTTCCTGTATCGCCTGGGGCTTTTCAAACAAGTTTTGGGGGTGGTACAAACTCTAGTTCAACAACAGGTTTTGATGCTGCTGTTATTAAGTTATCGGCAGATGGTAGAACAAGAATTTGGGCTACTTATATTGGTGGAGCTGGCAACGAACAACCACATAGTATGTTTGTAGATGGCAATGGAAATTTAGTTATATCAGGTCGTACAACTTCTCAAAATTTCCCTACAACTCAACCAGTTGCAGGTAGAGCTATGGGCTGGGATATTTTTATAACAAAGCTAAATTCAACAGGGTCTGGATTAATTGGTAGCAGAATTTTTGGTGGCAGTGGTGATGATGGTGTAAATGTGCAAGATAAAATTGGCTCATCAGTTGATCTTGGTAGTATGAGTAGAAATTATGGAGATGATGCAAGAAGTGAAATTATTTGTGATGCACAGAACAATATTTATTTGGTTTCTTGTACACAAAGTGTTGATTTTTTTACAATTAATGCTTTTCAAAGCTCCAATGGTAGTGTTGGTGGTTCTAGTAGAAGACAAGATGGCATTTTTATAAAAACAAACAACGATTTAAGCACCATAATTACGAGTACTTATTTAGGTGGCAACCGAGATGATGCTGCTTTTGTTTTAGCGTTACACCCAACAAATGGAAACATTTATATTGCTGGAGGCACTGCAAGCTCAGATTTTCCAGGCAATAAAACAGGTGTGCATCAACCAACATTTCAAGGTGGTGTTTGTGATGGTTTTGTAAGCATACTTAATAACGATGGAAATACATTAATTGCTTCAAGCTATTTTGGAACTACAGGCATTGAAAATATTTATGGCATTCAGTTTGATAGAAATGGCTTTCCTTACATTATGGGTACTACAACTGGTAATTGGCCAATTCAAAATGCACCATTTAGTCAAAATAATGGCAAACAATTTATTGCAAAACTAGAGCCTAATTTAAGTGGCTTTGTTTACTCAACAGTTTTTGGCACAAATTCTCCAGCACCAAATCTATCTCCTACTGCATTTTTAGTAGATAGATGTGAAAATGTATATGTAAGTGGATGGGGAGGATCTGTAAACACAACTTCAGGGTATTTAAATAGCGGAACAAGTGGATTATCTGTCACAACTGATGCCATTAAAAGCACCAGTGATAATAGTGATTTTTACTTTTTTGTACTCGAAAAAAATGCTCAAAAACAACTGTATGGTAGTTTTTTTGGACAAAATGGTGGATCAGGAGGAGAGCATGTAGATGGTGGTACTAGTAGATTTGATAAAGATGGGATAATTTATCAAACACTATGTGCAAATTGTAATGCCGATGCAACTTTTCCTACAACTCCTGGAGTTTGGAGTTCAAGTAATGGTGCTGCAAGTAATCCCTCTGGCGGCAAATGCAATTTAGCAGCAGTAAAAATTGCATTTAACTTAGCTGGGGTTGGTGCTGGTGTTCGTAGTTCAATAAGAGGAGTGAATAGAGATACTAGTGGATGTGTACCACTTCTTGTAAGTTTTTCAGATACATTAAATTTGGGTAAAAAATATATTTGGAGCTTTGGTGATGGCACATTAGACACAACTACTTTAGTACCATTTGCAAATCATATTTTTAACAATGTGGGAAATTACAGAGTAAGATTAATAGCCATTGATAGCAACACTTGCAATATTGTAGATACATCATTTTTAAATTTAAGAGTACGAAATGATGATGCTACTTTGGGCTTAACTGCCACAAAACTTGGTGATTGTTTTTCACGAACTTTTAGGTTTGATAATACATCAATACCACCTGCATCTACACCACCAAAACCATTTAAATCCAATAGTTTTAGATTATTTTTTGGAGATGGAAATAACTCGCAAATTATGGGTACTGCACCAATAAATTATACTTTCCCAAGTTTTGGTACATACAATGCAAGGCTAGTTTTAATTGATACAAATTATTGTAACGAACCAGATACATTTCCTTTAACAATTAGATTGATTGATAATGTAAGAGCAAGGTTTACAACTGCAAGTAGTGGATGTGCTCCTTATACACCAATAATTAATAATACTTCAATTGGTGGGGTAACTTATACTTGGCTAGATGGACAAGGTAATAGCTTTGTTGGAAATACACCAAATTTTAATTACAATACACCTGGAAATTATACTATAAAAATGTATGCTCAAGATATTGCCTCATGCAATCAAATTGATAGTACAGAAATAAATATTACAGTTAATGGTAGCCCAACAAGTGCATTTACTTTTACCCCAAATCCTAGCACATTAAATGCTACAACTGTATTTACAAACAATAGCACAGGTGCTGTAAATTATAAATGGGTTTTTGAGCCAGGAGATAGTTTAGTTACTAATAACATTAATGCTATTGTTAGGCATACTTATTTACTTGCAAAAACTTATAATCCTTGTTTAATTGCAATTAATAGCACTGGTTGTAGCGACACTGCCTGTAGTCCAATTACTACAGATGTTTCGCCTTTATTTGATGTGCCTAATAGTTTTAGCCCCAATGGAGATGGTACAAACGATTTTATTTTTGTAAAAGGTTTTGCAGTTACTAAAATGGATTGGAAAATTTACAACAGATGGGGTAATTTAATGTTTACTTCCAATAGTGTAAAACTAGGATGGAATGGAAGGGTAAATGGTAATATCCAACCTCAAGATGTATATCAGTATACATTAAACATTGAATTTGCCGACGGAACTAAAAAAACAAAAACTGGAGATATTACTTTACTTCGATAAATTAAAATTTAAATCATTAATGCATTCATTGCAAAAACATATTACAACATTAACTATCAAAAAAAGCATAACCACTTTAATTTGTACTACTTTTTTATGCATACAAATTAATGCTCAAGACTTAAACTTTTCGCAATATTTTAATTCACCTTTACTTACAAACCCTGCAAACACAGGCTTTGCCCCAGATTTTGATTTTAGAGGTGGTATTAATTATAGAAATAAATGGGGCGTAGCACAAAGCAACCCTTACAAAACCATGAGTGCCTGGGGCGATGCTCAATTGCTTGGTGATAAGCTTTTAAATGGATGGGTGGGTATTGGTGGAAGTTTGCTTACTGATATAGCAGGAGCTGGAAACCTAAGAAGCACGAAAGGATATCTTAGTTTAGCCTACCATCAAGTATTATCTGACAATAGTTTACTTAGTGGTGGTTTTGGAGTTGGCATGGTTCAAAAAAGAGTTGACTTCACTAAACTTACTTTTGATAATCAATGGAACGGGAGTTTTTTTGATATTGCTATTCCTAATGGAGAAACCTTTGCAACCAATGCAGTAAATTATTTAGACTTAAGTATTGGCTTAAATTATGCTTGGTTTGCAAGTGATAATTTTTACTTGAACCTTGGCGTTAGTTTACAACATTTTAACCGCCCTCGTGAAAGCTTTTTTGCAAGTTCTAACGATGCAAGAGTTGCACAACGAAGTAATGCATTTGTAAATGCAAGTATTAAACTCAACGATTTTTGGATATTAAATCCAAACTTGTATTACAGCAATATGGCCAAAACTACAGAATTGGTTGGCGGATTAAGAGCCTTTAGAAATTTAAGTGGAGATGGTATGCAGCAACTCATTTTGGGATTATATTATAGAAATGGCGATGCTGCAATACCAATGGTTGGTTATCAAGCAGGTAATATGCAGCTACTTGTAAATTATGATGCTACTATAAACAGTGCCACTTCGTTTAACCAAACTAGAGGTGCTTATGAGTTATCAATAATTTTCAATGGTCTTTATAAAAACAACTCTAAAAACTTGGATGCATTAAGATGTAGTGCACCAAAATTCTAATCCATATTTTTCTTTAATTTGTATTAACAAAAAAAAGCACACTTGTTATTATACACCAAAGCATTAAGCAATAGGCTTCAGTATATTTGTGAAACAATATTTGGCAACAACGTTTCTATTACTACTAATATTGAGGATGTTTATACTTACAAAGGGTTTATTATAAACTACTCACCAAATCAAATTGTAGAAACCGAATTACACATCTATCCTATTCATATACTTTTTGAAAACAGTGTTTCTCCTCAAACAATTCAATGTTTTAATTGGAAAAATGAAAAAGCTTTTTTCAAAACAACACAAGGTATTGGCTTTGATATACTTGCTGCATCTTTTTATTTAATAAGCAGATACGAAGAATATGTTACCAATGAAAGAGATGAGCATTTTAGTTTTTCTTATAAAAATAGCTTGGCATTTAAAGAAAATTTTTTACTACAGCCACTAGTAAATATTTGGTGGGAACTACTTAAAAAAGATTATCCAAACTTAAAACTTGCCACTTCATCATTTAAATTTACTACAACATTCGATGTTGATATTGCATTCAAATACAAACATCATGGCTTACTAAAAAATCTATTAAGTACTGCTAAAGAACTAATAAAATTTAACTTCAAAAATGCTTTTAAAAGATGGAGGGTTTTATTAAATTATAAAAACAACAACGACCCCTATGATGTGTTTGATTGGCTTAATGCACTTCATACAAAAATGGATATTAATACTATTTTCTTTTGCTTATGCCAATTAAAACGTAGCAGATATGATGTAAACTTATCTATACACAGTAAGGGTTTAAAAACTTTGTATAAAAAAATAAATTCATTCCCCAATGTTGGAATTCACCCAAGTTATTTATCGGGCAAATTGCAATTAAACAATAATTCAGACCTTTTAGCTAAGGAGATTCAAAGTTTAGAAAATATCATTCAGCAACCAATAAAAAAATCTAGGCAACACTATTTGGTAATGCAATTGCCAAATTCATACAACACTTTAGTTTCTCAAAACATACAAGAGGATTATACAATGGGATACAACTATGTTAATGGTTTTAGAGCAAGCTATTGTAAACCCTTTTATTGGTTTAATGTAGTTACAAATACAAAAACGAGTTTAGTTATTCATCCTTTTTGTGCTATGGATAGTAATTTTATTTTTTTTGGAAATTACTCCTCAGATGCTGCTTTAGCTGAATTAAAAAAACTATATGATACTGTAAAAAAATATGATGGTGAACTAATAACTGTATTTCATAATCATTTTGCCGATACACAAAACAAAAATTGGAATTGGAAAAAATTGTATCAAAGCTTTTTAGAATATCACCATTCTCATAAAATTGGATAGTCAACTTTTGAGTTAATTCATTTTATTTGCAAACAGAAAATATTTAAGAATGAAACTTTTACAAGGAAAAACATCAATAGTTACAGGTGCAGCAAGAGGCATAGGTGCTGCAATAGCTCTAAAATTAGCTGAGCATGGTAGTAATGTTGCCCTAACTTATGTAAGTGAAAGCAGTGCTGCTAAAGCTGAAGAATTAAAAGCTGCCATTGAACAATTTGGTGTAAAAGCTTTTATTGCAAAAAGCAATGCAGGTGTTTTTTCTGAATGTGAAACTTTTGTAAATGATGTAGTTAAAGAATTTGGAACTGTAGACGTATGTGTAAATAATGCAGGAATTAGTAAAGACAATTTACTTTTAAGAATGACAGAGCAACAATGGGATGATGTAATAGACATTAATCTTAAGAGTGTTTTTAATATGACTAAGCAAGTTATACGCCCCATGATGAAAGCAAAACAAGGTAGTATTATAAACATGAGTAGTATAATTGGAATTAGAGGCAATGCAGGACAAAGTTCTTACGCAGCTAGTAAGGCTGGAATTTTGGGTTTTACCAAAAGTGTTGCTCATGAACTTGGTAGTAGAAATATAAGATGCAATGCCATTGCCCCAGGATTTATTGAAACTGACATGACACACTATTTACAAGATGGCGATGCTGCAGCAGATTTTTTAAAGAAAATTCCGTTAGGAAGATTTGGAAAAGCAGAGGAAATTGCAAACACAACCTTATTTTTAGCAAGTGATATGAGTAGTTATTTAACTGGTCAGGTTTTAAGTGCTTGTGGAGGGCTTAATATTTAATATTGAATATTTATTGATGATTACTTCATAAGTTTTTATTTCAATATTAAATCTTAAATCAAAAATCAACCAATAAACTCGCCCATGTGTTGAAATTGGTAGACAAGCCACCTTGAGGTGGTGGTGTTCGAAAGGACGTGCTGGTTCGAATCCAGTCGTGGGCACTAAAAAAGTTGGTAGTTTTACCAACTTTTTTTTTGAACCATTAACAATAAAAAATAGTCTAAAATCAAAAAAGCTGCCTTAAAATAAATTAAGACAGCTCTTTCTTGTTCTTACACACAAATGCAAGAACTATTTTCCTTTCCTTATCTTTTTGCTCTACGTGCTGGAAATGAGTTTCCAGAATTCATTTCTTTTTTTGTTCCCTCTGGAGAACCTACATGATCCATTGCACATCTAAAACCTATTGTAGCCGTACTTTGATCTTCTTCCATAAATCTTCTTGTACCTGGTACAAGCCAGTATGGCATATCGTTCCAGCTTCCACCTTTATATACTCTACTTTTATCAGAAATTAAAGTTGTAATTCCATATCCATATTGTGCACCACTTGTACTATCACCATCCAAAAAGTCAATAGCATAAGCTCTTTGATAGTTTCTCCTGTTTCTTAAAACACTATCATTTTCATTCTTCATAATTATTCTACCAATACTATCTCTACGGCTTCCTTCATCTTTGCTCAAATCTACACTTTTAAAAATGTTACCACGAACTGCACTTACATCATTATTATCTGCAGTGATTGGACGATAAACATCCAAAACCCATTCGTTTACATTTCCTGCCATGTTGTACAATCCAAATCCGTTTGGAGCATATTGCATTACATCCACAGTATAAACTCCATTATCATTTAAACCTCCAGCAACACCCATATAGTCACCATTTCCTCTTTTAAAATTTGCCAAAAAAGCACCTTGCATGGCACCACGTTTTGTATAACGTAAATTATCAAAACCATCATTTGCCCAAGGGTAAATTTGTTTAGTTGAGTGTACTTCTTCACCACGTTTTTTAGGATTAAATTTCTTTTGTGGATTTTGATTTATATATCCATAAGCAGCATATTCCCATTCTGCTTCTTTAGGTAAGCGATACTCACCAAATAAAATTCCATCTTCAAATTTTACTTGAGTTCTTGGGCGGTCGTTTACATCTTTTAATGGATTGCTTTTGCTACGTGCTTTGGCACTTGGCGTTGCTTGATATTCTCCTAATAAATAAGCTCTATAGTTAAAGTTTTCTTGCCCAGCACCATTTAAAGTTTTCTTAATTTGGTTTTTAGGATCTAAATATCCTGGTCCTTTCATTAATTCTTGCTCATTTACACGGTCTGTTCTCCACTCACAAAATCTTTGTGCTTGTTTCCAAGTTACACCTACAACTGGATAATAATTATACGTTGGGTGTTTAAAGTAGTATTCTACATAAGGCTCATTGTAAGCCAATTCAGTTCTCCAAACTAAACTATCTGGGCGAGCATCTCTAAGCAATTGTTCGTACTCATCTCCACTAAATACATTGATCATCCAATGCAAATATTCTCTGTAATGTACGTTTGCTATTTCGGTTTTGTCAATAAAAAATGAAGGCACAGTTTGGCGTTTGGTAACGTTGTTCCAATCGGCCATTACATCTTCTTGGTTTTGACCCATAGTAAAAGTTCCTCCTTGTACAAAAACTAATCCTGGAGCAGTTTTTACATCTTTAGGTTTCATCACCTGAAAATTGCCCATAGTTTTATCGTTATACTTCCAGCCTGTAACATCACTGTTCTGACCTCTTTTTGAGTTAGATCCCTTGTTACAAGAAATAAGCATACTTCCTAATACCAAAATAGCTAAACTATTTTTTAATGCTAAACGCATGATTGTCATAATTAAACTTTTATAAATTGCAATAAACGGTTTTAAAGTAAATTTTTAAATCAAGGGCGAAAATAATGTTTTATTGATTATAATTTATTGCTTTTCGAACTGCTAAATTAATAGCTTAATTGTTATAAAAAAACTAAATCTTATTTTATTATATATTTTCGATTAATTATTAATGACAATTTTAACTAAAAATATTATTTATTTAATAGTAGTTATATTGCTACAACTCTTTGCTATTAATAGTTTTGGACAACGTAGTTATGTTTCAAATAGCATTTTATCAACAGGAAATTGGCACAAAATTGGAATTGTACAAGAAGGTATTTATAAGATTGATGTAAATTTTTTTTCTTCAAACAACATTTCCACATCTGGCATAAATAGCAACTCAATTAAAATATATGGCGGATTTAATGGAATGTTAAACGAAAATAACGCTGTTAACCCGCAAGATGATTTACAAGAAATTGCAATAGAAGTAAATGATGGTGGAGATGGTATTTTTAACAACAATGATTATATTTTGTTTTATGGCACAAGCACCACAATTTGGCAAAAAGATAGCATAAACAAAAGATTTACGCATCAAAAAAACTTGTTTTCAGATACTGCTTTTTATTTTTTACAAATTGGTGGTACAAATGGTAAAAGAATAGCTTTACAATCAACTCCTCCCCCATCTAACACAATTGTAAATACATACTTAGAAAGATATGTACATGAGCCAGATTTAGTAAATGTTTTATACAGTGGTAAAGAATGGTATGGCGAAGAATTTAGCAATGTAAGGGGCAATAATACTTCGAGAAATTACGCTTTAAACTGGCAAAATTTAGTAGTTGCACAGCCAATAACTATTGTAACCAACTTAATGGCAAGAAGCATTGGAAATAATGGAAATTTTACTGTTGCATTAAATAATAACATAGTTCAAAATCATAGTTTTAATAGTACCATTGGTGGGTATTTAGATTTTTTTGGGTTTACAAGTACCCAAACAAGCACTTCATTCACCAATCAATCGGCATTGAACTTAAACTTTACATTCAATGGGAATGCTAATAGCCAAGGATTTATGAATTGGTTTGAAGTTTTTGCTACTCGCAGCTTACAAATGCAAACGCAAAATCAATTACTATTTAGAGATTGGAGCAGTATTGCACCAACCAATACAGCTCAATTTATCATCCAAAATACTACTAACAACACACAGGTTTGGGACATAACTAATCCTTTAGAGCCACAAAAAATGTTAGTTACAAATAATGCAGGACAATCTGTTTTTAGCAATAATGCAACCATTCTTAGAGAATATGTAGGATTTAATAATGTAGGATTTTTAACCCCCAATAGCATCATCAAAATTGCTAATCAAAATCTTCATCAATCGCAAACTGTTGATGGCATAATTATTACTCACCCAAACTTTATCACACAGGCTCAAAGGCTTGCCAATTTTCATTTGCAGCAATATAATTACAAAGAAGTTGTAATTACAACCAACCAAATATTTAATGAATTTGGTGCAGGTAAGCCTGATCCAACAGCATTAAGAGACTTTGTAAAAATGTATTATGATAAAGCCAATGGCGACACTACCAAGCACCCAAAATACTTAATACTTTTTGGCACAGCAAGTGTTGATTACAAAAACAGAATTGCCAACAATACCAACTTTGTTCCATGCTATCAAAGCAACAATAGCTTAAATCCATTAGCCACTTTTACTAGTGATGATTTTTTTGGTTTTTTAAATGATAACGATAATGTAAACGATTATGCCAACCCCTCATTATTGGATATTGCAATTGGCAGAATTCCAGCAAAAAACTTAGAAGAAGCTACCACTTTTGTAACTAAAATAATTAACTACCATAGCAATAATAGCTTTGGAAATTGGAGAAATGATGCCTTGTTTATTGCTGATGACAAAGACAACAACCTACATTTAAATGATGCCGAAATAATGGCAAAAACAACTAGTAACAACAACAACAATTTAAACACCAGCAAAATTTACTTAGATGCTTTTACTTTACAAAGTAGTAGCAGTGGTGCAAGATACCCCACTGTAAACAATAATATTGTTGCACAAATATTTAATGGGGCACTAATTTGTAATTATACAGGGCATGGAAGCTATGAAAGACTAACAGAAGAAGGTGTTTTTACAATTGAAGAAATTAACAAATTAAACAATCCCAACAAACTGCCTTTATTTATTACAGCCACTTGCGACTTTGCACCTTACGATGATCCAACAAAGTATGCATTAGGCAGTAGCCTCTTATTTAACAATAATAATACCGGTGCTATTGGTTTGCTAACTACCACTAGGGTTGTATTTGCATTTAGCAATAGAATTATAAACGAAAACTATTTAAAAATTGCATTACAAAAAAACAATCAAGGCAAGTATTTATCCCTTGGAGAAGGATTAAAACAGGCTAAAAATATTGTGTACAAAGTTTTTGGCGACATTGAAAACAACCGTAAATTCACTTTACTAGGAGACCCCGCCATACAAATAGCTTTGCCCACTTGGCAAGTACAATTACAACAAATAAACAATCAAAATATTACAGGTAATGATACCCTAAAACCATTAACAAAATATAATTTTAGTGGCGTTGTACAAAATGAATTGGGAATTACTTTACCTACTTTTAACGGCCCTGTTAGTGTTACTATTTTCGATAAACCTCAAACTATATTTACTAAAGGCAACACACCACAAAGTCCAATTACAAGTTTTACAACAGAAAACAATGTTATTTTCAAAGGAAAAACTACCGCAATAAATGGACAATTTAATATTGAGTGTATTATTCCAAAAGATGTGAGCAGTATAGCTGGAAAAGGAAAAATGAGTTTATACGCCAACAACCAAAATAAAGATGCAACTGGAACAAATTCTAACTTTTTTATTGGAGGTGAAAATAAAAATGCTTTAATTGATAATGAAGGGCCAACAATAAAACCTTTTTTAAACGATGAAAAATTTGTAAACAATGGATTAACTAACGAAAATCCTATCTTAATTGTAAAATTTACCGACAGCAGTGGCATAAATGCCAGTGGTTTAGGTATTGGGCATGATATTGTTTTGGTAATTGATGGAAAAGAAAATGAAGCAATTGTACTAAACAGCTATTACGAAACGTTATTAAATAGTTATAAATTCGGTGAACTAAAATTTGCTTTACCAAAATTGAGTAATGGTCAACATCAACTAAGTATAAAAGCTTGGGATGTAGCCAATAATAGCAATGTGGCAATTTTAGATTTTGTGGTACAAAATAGTGAAGCATTAACTATAAAAAATGTGCTTAACTATCCAAATCCATTTATAAGCAACACCAATTTTTGGTTCGAACATAATCAACCCAATGAACCTATTGCGGTAAACATCAACATTTATACTGTAACTGGCAAGTTGGTAAAACAAATAAACAAGCAAATAAATACCATGGGTACTAGAGTAAATGATATTTTTTGGGATGGAAAAGATGAATACAGCGAAAAATTGGCTAAAGGTGTCTATATTTATACTATTATTGCACAATCTAAAAATGGCAGGGCAACAACAACCCAAAAATTATACCTGCTCTAAACAAGATGAATGAATAAATTTCTACGCTAAAACATTTATTAATCATTTTATTGTAACTAAATTTTAATTTTCATGAAGAAAATACAATCAGTATTTGTGCTTACTATTTTGATTTGCATCAATGCTTCAAGCCAAACAACTCAAGATTTAAGAATTCGCTCAGTAGCTGTTCCTTTTTTAAGAATTGCTCCAGATGCTCGTGCAGCAGGAATGGGTGATAATGGAATAGCCACTTTGCCCGACGCTAATGCTCCTTTTTGGAACTTAGCAAAAACACCTTTTGCAAAAGCAAAAACAGCTTTTAGCCTTACTTACACACCTTGGTTAAAAGACCTTGGCTTAACTGATGTGTATTTAGCTAGTTTAGGAGGTTATCATAAATTAGGAGATGGTGAAGCTGCTATTGGTGGAGGTTTACGTTTTTTTAGCCTAGGTAACATTCAGTTTACAGACTTTGCAGGTAATAATTTAGCAACTTTCCGTCCCAGAGAAATGGCCATTGATTTTGGTTATGCTCGAAAACTTAGTGATAGATTAAGTATTGCAGCAGCTTTAAGATACATAAACTCTAACCTTGCTACAGGCAATTTTAGTGGTACAGATTTTAGTGCAGGCAGTACCGTTGCAGGAGATTTAAGTTTGTATTACGATGGTACACAAGAAGAACTAAATGGTGGTGGATTTGCTTGGGGTATTGCTATTAGTAATTTAGGAGGTAAAATTGGCTATACCAACAATAATCAAAATAGAGATTTTATACCAGCTAATTTAGGTTTAGGTGTTCAATACACCAAAGCTATTGACGATGTAAACAAAATAACTTTTGCATTAGATATTAATAAATCACTTGTACCAGCTCCACCTGTACGTTCAGATATTACAGGAGCCAATAACGATAGTATTGATATTGTAAATTATGCTGAATATAGAAGCCAAAGTGTATTAAGCAGTTGGGGCAAAAGTTTTAGCGATGGTACTAGTTTGTTTAAAAGTATGACCTATAGCCTTGGAGTTGAATATAATTATGCCGACCAATTTTTCTTCAGAGCAGGATATTTTCATGAAGATGTAACAGAAGGTAACAGAAAATTTGTATCGGTTGGTGCAGGAATTAAATTTAATAGCATGACTGTAAATTTATCTTACATTGTACCTGCAGGGCAAGGTGTAAATAGAAACCCATTAAGTAATACATTAAGATTTGGTATTGCATTTGATTTAAATGCAGATGAAACTAATTAAGTAAATCTTAAAACTACAATAGTACATTTGCCAACTTAGTATTAAGTTGGCATTTTTGTTTTTTGTATTGATTTTTTAAGGTAAAACAACATACAAAACAATTGTAAAATGTTTCACTTTGTTGAACTGATTTTTTTAAGTTAAAATAATTTTATGAGAATAGGAAGTGGTGTTGATTTTCATCAGTTAGTTGAAGGAAGAGATTTATGGATTGGAGGTGTAAAAATACCCCATACTAAAGGAGCTTTAGGCCATAGCGATGCAGATGTTTTATTACATGCCATTTGTGATGCCTTGCTTGGGGCTTTAGCTTTAGGAGATATTGGCACTCATTTCCCAGATACAAGTAATGAGTTTAAAAATATAGATAGTAAAATATTGTTGCAACGTAGTTATAATTTAATAAAGCAAAAAGGGTATAAACTTATAAATATTGATGCTACACTTTGTTTAGAAGCACCAAAAATAAAACCTTATGTACCGCAAATGCAAAGCACAATTGCAAATATTTGTGAATTAACTATAGAAGATGTAAGCATTAAAGCTACTACAACAGAAACAATGGGTTTTGTAGGTAGGCAAGAAGGATTAATTGCCTATGCAACAGCATTACTTACTAAAATTTAAGCAAAAATTTCAGATTCGCTTTTTGATAAGATAGAAAGTTTTGGAGCAAGCTTTCCATCATATTCAATTAATACAATTTCGTTTGAAGCAACAATAGTTTGATTTTCACAAAATGTATGGTAATTAAAATTTATTGGCAAAAACACATACCTAAATTGGTGGTGATTAAGTTGTAGTTGCTCGATTAACTCAAATTGTTTTGCTTTAGTTAATTGCAAATGCTCGTAAGCTTTAGGTCGTATTTTAAACTGCAAAAAGTAATCAATTGCCAATAATTGCTGTGCAATAATATCTTCTTTAAAATTTTCTTGGATATATGTTTGAGCAACGTTATATATATCTTGCAAGCCATGTTTATGAAAATCGTACTGCTTTAAAAAAGCATTACCTAACCCTTGAAAAAAATCAAACACACTCCTTGTAGTTGCCATATATTGTAGCAAATGTTTGGTTCTTTTTTTATTCCAATAAATTTCCAATGCATTTTCAACTATAGTTATCTGCTCTAACTGTGCCTCACTTAAAAATTTACTTTTTATAATTTGGTAAGGTGGCAAATAATCAAACTCATACTCATATTGCTCGTATTTTTCTCTTACTGGAGTTCCTTTTAAAAACTTCAAAAACCCCAATTGCAACTCTGGAGGAAACAATTTAAAAACTTCTTCAAAACTGTATTTTGTATCTTCCCAAAAATCTAAAGGCAACCCAACAATTAAATCTAGGTGCATTTCAATTTTATCTTTCAGTTGATTAATTACAACTGCTGTTTTATCAAAATTTTGCTTTCGGCTTACCGCCAAATTACTTTCTTTATTTACTGTTTGAATACCAATTTCAAATCTAAATAATCCCTTTGGCACATGCTCATTAATAAAGGCAATAATATCGGGATGTACAATATCTGCTGTAATTTCAAATTGAAAAACATGTTGTGGTTGATGGTGTTTAAGAATAAACTTAAACATATCAATAGTAAAATCTTTTTTTATGTTAAAAGTTCTATCTAAAAACTTTATCGTTCGCCCATGTTGCATTAAATACAACAACTGTTGTTTTATAGTTTCAATTGGCAACTGACGAACTTTGTTATCTAAACTAGCTAAGCAAAATTCACATTTATATGGGCAGCCTCTACTGGTTTCTACATAACAAACTTTATTGTACAAATCAGCTGGGTTATCGTATTGGTAAGGATTTCGGTTGGTGTAATTTTCTAAATCAAACTGTACTTGTTGTTGGTGGTATTGTATAGTGCCTTCTTCTTTTCTTACCAAATTTGATACATTTTTAACATTTGGATATTGTTGTATAAACTGCTGAAAAGGAATTTCCCCCTCACCTGTAATAATAAAATCTACTGCATCATGTACAATAACATCGTTCCAATCGTAACTAACTTCTGGCCCTCCCAATAAAATTTTTGAATTAGGATTTTTAAGTTTTATAAGGCTACACACTTCTAGTGTTTGTGTAATATTCCAAATATAACAACTAAAACAAACTACATCATAGTTGGCACAGTAAGTAGCAATTTCATCTTTGTTTTGCTTTATGGTAAACTCTTGCCAATGCAAAAATCCACAATCTTTATTAAGATCGTACAACAAACGAATAGCCAAATTAAGGTGAATATACTTGGCATTAAGTGTTGTAAGTAATACTTGCATAAGGGTACAAAGTAAAGCATACTTGCACTAAGAACATAAAAAAAGAGGTAGTTTGTGGCTACCTCTTTTAA
>JBMLOQ010000059.1:1286-7455 GCA_049242885.1 Chitinophagaceae bacterium | reverse complement strand
CTATATTTGCCCAATAATTTTTAAACATGGAACAATCTCAAAAATCTACAACAAAACATTGGATTTGGTTTTTAGTATGGTTTATAGTAATGATAGTAATGCTTTTTATGCCAAGTTTAAAACCCTACTTTTGGTTGGCCTTACCTGGTACTGTAACTCATTTTTGCTATGCAATGAATTTAATTGAGTAATAAATTCTAAAATATTTATCAAAAGCCAATATGTACAAACTTATTGGCTTTTTTATTGCATTATTTTTATAATCATCTCTTTTAGCAACTCCCCATCTCCTATATTGGTGCTATTTATACCAATACTTTTTAAGTTGTATTCGTGTAATAAAATCAATATTTTTTCAATGCCATTATAACCAAATAGTTTGGTTGCTTGTATAGCAGCTTCAGCAGTATCGCTTCTATAAAAAAACAGTGGTTTTACACCATTTATACTTTGATCTGGCATGCTAAAAATGCAATAAACCTTACTAAAATAGCCATACAATGTGGGCAATATCAGTTGTATTGGAGCAGCTTTTGTATTACTAGCGAAATATTGGCAAATTTTTAAACATTTGGCCATATCTTTTTTCGACAAAGCATCTTGCAACTCAAATACATTAAATTCTTTGCTTATTCCAATGTACTGTTCTATGTCATCTTCACTTATTTTGGTTGTGTTTTTAAGATTAATTTTTAGTTTTTCAACCTCATTGTATAATCTACTTAAATCATTTCCAACATGCTCCACCAATATTTGCAAAGCCTTATTGTTAATAGCTAATCCTTGAGATTTAATCATGTTTTCTGTCCAGCCTGGCAATTCATTATCATACAATTTTTTTGTACTAATTAAAACCGATTTTGCTTTAAGAATTTTTGCCAATTTTGTTCTTGCATCTACTTTCTTTTCTTTGTAGGCAAAAAAAACAATTGTACTTTGCAAAGGAGATTGAATATAGTTTTCAAATTTGTCAATATCTTTTAGCTGCTGTGCTTCTTTTACAATTACTACCTGCTTATCACCAAACATGGGGTAGCGTTTACAAGCATTTAATACATCGGCCCAATTACTATCTTTTCCATAAAAAATGGAAAGATTAAAACTAGCTTCACTCTCATTTAAAATTTTGTGCTCGGCAAAATGAATAATTTGATCTATAAAAAACGACTCTTCGCCTTCAAGCCAATAAACGGGTTGGTATTTTTTTTGCTCCAATTCACTTAAAACCTTCTCAACTGTCATGCAACAAATGTAGTATAAATAAAAAACCACCTTAACAAAAAAGTATGTTTATAGCCAACTTATTACTTACTAGTTTAGAGATATTGCAAAATGAGAAAAAAATTATACTCTATAAATATAAAACTTAAAAAGTGACTTATTAAATCTTCGCTTGGATTTAACTTCTGCACAACTGCAACACTTTACCAATTCCCTAAAATTGATTAAAAACTAAATTATTTTTTCTCTTTACAACTTAATTAAAAGTATTGAGGATAAAATAATTTAACCACCATTAATTTTACAAAAAATAATTTAAAAAACGAACTTTATAGTTTAACATCATTTCAGTTAAACTATACAAAATTAAAGACATGAAGTTTAGATACGAATTAGAAATTACCCCATCCACTACTCCAATTAATCATCAATCCAAAATATTTTTAACAGGAAGTTGCTTTACAGAAAATATACAAGAAAAACTAAACCAAGTTAAGTTTAACACCTTTAGTAATCCCAATGGAATTTTATTTAACCCAGTAAGTGTAAGTGAAGCATTAATTAATGTTATTGAAAACAAAGTATATACTGAGTTAGATTTATTTGAATTAAATGAAGCTTGGCATAGTTGGCAACACCATAGTGCTTTTAGTGGTTTTTCAAAACAAGATGCTTTACAAAAAATAAACACCAATACTGCAAATGCCCATGATTATTTAAAAAATGCAACACATCTAATTATCACTTTAGGAAGTGCATGGATTTATACTTTAACCTCTAAAGCCATTAATGCACAAATTGGCACAGTTGCAGCCAACAATCATAAAGCACCACACGATTGGTTTGAAAAAAAACTTCTAAGAACAGATCAAATAATTTTAGTTTTAGGAACAATGCTTAATAAACTGGGAAACTTTAATCCAAATATACAGGTGATATTTACCATAAGCCCAGTAAGGCATTTACGTGAAGGTTTAATAAACAATAATAGAAGTAAAGCAGCTTTAATACAAGCCCTGCACGATATGCTTGATAAACTACCCAAACTTCAATATTTTCCTTCTTACGAATTGGTAATTGACGACTTAAGAGATTATCGTTTTTTTGCAGAAGACTTAGCACATCCAAACTATGCTGCTACAAACTATGTTTGGGATAAATTTTGTACAACTTATTTTACTAAAGAAACTCAAGATATTTTGCCTCAATTTCGAGAAATTTATTTAGCAATCAACCACAAAGCATTTAATCCTAACAGCCTGATGCACAATAACTTTAAACAAAATAGTTTAAATAAAATAGCAAACCTAAAAACACAGTTTCCGTTTATAAACTTTGATAAAGAAATTGCATATTTTAAACAATAAACAATTGCATTTGTTATTTCAAAAAAACTATAATTAGGCATAAGTGTATTCACTTATCTTCGCCACCATTTTAAAATTTTAAACATGAATTTACACGAGTTTCAAGCCAAAGAATTACTAAAAAAATACAACGTACCCGTACAAGAAGGAATTGCAGTAGAAACTGTTGAAGCTGCAGTACAAGCTTACAATACAATTAAAGAACAAACCAACAATAAATTTGCTGTGGTAAAAGCACAAATTCATGCTGGTGGACGTGGTAAAGGAAAGGTAAACGAAACTGGAATGAATGGTGTAAAAGTGGGTAAAAGTGCAGAAGATATTGAAAGCTTTGCAAAAGGAATTTTAGGTGGCACTTTAGTTACCATACAAACAGGCCCAGCAGGTAAAGTGGTAAACAAAATCTTGGTTGCTCAAGATGTGTATTACGAAGGTCCAAACCCAACAAAAGAATTTTACCTAAGCATTTTGCTAGATAGAAGTAAAGGACAAAATGTAATTATGTATAGCACCGAAGGGGGTATGGATATTGAAGAAGTTGCACACAATACTCCTGAAAAAATATTTAAAGAATGGGTACACCCTGGTGGAAAATTACAAGGTTTCCAAGCTCGTAAAATTGCTTTTAACTTAGGTTTAAGTGGTGAAGCATTTAAAAATTGCACCAAATTTGTAACCAATTTATATGATGCTTATGTAGGTTTAGATTGTGGAATGCTAGAAATTAATCCACTATTTAAAACTTCTGACGATAAAATTATAGCAGTTGATTGTAAAATGAGCTTAGATGAAAACGCTTTAATGCGTCATGCCGATTTAGCTGCTTTAAGAGATAAATCTGAAGAAGACCCAACAGAAGTTGAAGCTGGAGAATTTAACTTAAACTATGTAAAATTAGATGGCAACGTAGGTTGCATGGTAAATGGTGCAGGGCTTGCAATGGCAACCATGGATATGATTAAACTAAGTGGTGGTGAGCCAGCCAATTTCTTAGACGTTGGTGGTACTGCAAATGCTCAAACTGTTGAAGCTGGATTTAAAATTATAATGAAAGATCCAAATGTAAAAGCCATATTGGTAAACATTTTTGGAGGTATTGTTCGTTGCGATAGAGTTGCTGCTGGTGTAATTGAAGCTTATAACAAATTAGGTAACATTAATATACCAATCATTGTTCGCCTACAAGGCACCAATGCTACTGAAGCTAAAAAATTAATTGATGAAAGTGGTCTTAAGGTTCAAAGTGCCATTTTGCTTAGCGAAGCTGCCGACCTTGTAAAGGCTGCTGTAGCTTAGTTTTTCCTTTTAAAATTTTTAATTTTAAATCCCAGTTTTAAAAAAACTGGGATTTTTTTTAACAAAACTTTCCAACTTTTATTATTGTTCGACTCCTACTTCCAAGTATTTTCAATTTTATTTTACGTTAACTAAAGTTAATTTATATATGAGTGGTTTTTTTAGCGTAACATAATGTTGCATTTTGCGTTCTCAAAATAAAAAATCAAAAAATCTTAAACAACATGAGCTTACAAAAACTACTGGCTGCATTAATGTGTTTTGTGTTTATTAATGCTAAGGCACAAACTACAACTATAAAAGGCAACATTAAAGACACTCTAAATAAAAACTTTTTAGCCAACGCTAGTATAAGTATTATAAAAGCCAAAGATTCTATTTTAGTAAAACATACACGTAGTAATGCAGATGGAAGTTTCAGCTTGCAAAATGTACCTAAAGGTAATTATGTATTAATGGTTACCTACCCAAAATATGCAGATTTTTTTGATAATCTAGATGTAAATGATAATCAACCAATTGACCTTAAAACCATACCCTTAATATCAAGAATTAGTTTGCTACAAGAAGTTATTGTGCAAGGCAAGGTGGCAGCAATAAGAATGAAAGGAGATACTTTAGAATTTAAAGCTGATAGTTTTAAAACTGGTCCCAATGCCAATGTACAAGATTTATTAAAACGCTTACCAGGTATAAGTGTAAACACTAAAGGTGAAATTGTAGCACAAGGTGTTAAAGTGGAAAAGGTATTGGTAGATGGAGAAGAATTTTTTAGTGATGACCCCGCTGTAGTTACAAAAAATTTAAGAAGCGATGCAGTTGATAAAGTACAAGTTTTCGATAAAAAAAGCGACCAGGCTACCTTTACTGGGATTGACGATGGTGAAAAAACACGAACCATTAATCTAGAATTAAAACAAGACAAAAAGAAAGGTTACTTTGGTAAGGCCGAAATTGGACATAGCTTTGACCAATTTAGATATGGAAAACTAATGGCAAATGCTTTTAAAGCAAAAAGCAAAATTGCTGGTTATATAACCAATGATAATACTTCATACGAAAGTTTAGATTGGAACGAAAGAACCAACTATGGCGAAGATTTAAATAGAACCACACAAGTTAATGATGATGGAGGTATGAGTATGTGGAGTAGTGGCGATAACTTTAGTTGGGGGCAAGGATTTCCTACAAGTACTACTGCTGGCTTGCATTTTTCGCAAAAATGGAATAAAGACAAAAACAATAGCATTAATACTTACCAGCACAATAATTTAAATGTTTTTGGCACAAATACCAGCACCACACAAACTTTGGCAAACGATAGTAGTTTTATTTTGAGAAGAAACAACCAATCTTTCAACAACCAAAAAACTCGTCATCGTTTACGTAGCACTTATGAGTGGAATATTGATAGTAGCAGCACGCTAAAAGTTATAGTTACTGGCTCAAACATAAAAACTATAAGTAAAAATGTAACTGATGGCAACACTACTAATTTTAAAAATGCCATCATAAACACCCAACAAAGAGAAACCAATACAGTGGAAGAAGAAAAAATGTTGGTAGGAAATATTAACTATCGTAAAAGATTTAAAAAAGCAGGCAGAACGATGTCGGCCAACGTAGATTTTGATGCAAGCAATAAAGAAAATAAAATAAGTTTATTAGCTGTTAATAGTTTTTTCCAAGGTACTCCATTTACCAATACTGTTGATCAATTTAAAACCAATAATGAAGATAAATTTAATGTAAGAAGTAGAATTTCATTTACCGAACAATTATGGAAAAATACTTTCTTAGAATTAAATTATAGATACGAAACCAGCAGAAACAATGCAGAGCGTTTTACATTTGAAAAACCTATTGGTAGTGATAAATACAACATGAGAATAGATAGTTTGAGCAATCATTTTATATTTAACAACACCACTAATATGGGTGGTTTTAATTTTAGATACAACAAAAAGAAAATTAATGCTAGTATAGGAGCAGCCTATGGTACTGTAAACTTTGCTATGGAAGATTTACTAACTAATAAACCTAGAAATATTAGCTTTAATAACTTTCAACCACAAGCCAATTTTAATTATCAAATTAAAAAGCAACGTCGATTAAGTTTAAGCTATAATGGTAGAAACAGAAATCCAAATTTGTTTCAAATACAACCCATAATTGATAATATTGATCCTCTAAACATCACTATTGGAAACCCAAATTTAAAACAAGAGTTTACTCATAATATAAGCTTCAACTTTAGCGATTACAAAGTTTTAAAAAGCAAAAAT
>JBMLOQ010000059.1:0-1186 GCA_049242885.1 Chitinophagaceae bacterium | reverse complement strand
AACCCATTTGTAAACAAATTTTGGAGCATAAATGGTAATTACGATTTTGAATTTAAATTCAAAAAAATAAAAATGTACATAAATGTAGATGGCGAGGTAAATGTATATCAACGTACTAGTGTATTTGCCAATCAACAAAATGTGTACAGAATAAATGCAAGCATAAGAAAATCTTTAGACAAGGCCGAAAACTGGCAACTACAATTTAGAGTACACGATATACTAAATCAAAACCAAAGTATTAATAGAAACATTAACAATGGTATGATTAGCGAAAGCACACAACAAGCCATTCAACGCTATGCCATGTTATCATTAACTTATAACTTTAGTAAAAATGGTAAACCAAGCACTGGTTGGTAGAAGCCAATTAAAATTGAGTATTGAAAATTGAAAATTAAAAAAAACACTTTGAGCTATTGTACCTTAGTGATAAAACAAAAAACATGAAAAAACTAATTCTGTCATTAACCGCTCTCCTATTTATATTTTTAGGAAATGCACAAACTAACTTTTTAAGTACAGGTAAAATTGTATTCGAAAAAAAATTATCGCAACATAGAATGATTGATGAGGATGATGATAACCAAGGAGAAAGTGAGTGGAAAACACAATTAAAAAAACAAATGCCAAAATTTGTTAACGATTATTACGAATTGTATTTTACACCTACAAAAACAGTATATCGCTTAAAAGAAGAAAATCTTACTAACAAATATTTATGGGGCACAAAACCAAGTGAAGAAGATGTAACTGTGCAAGATTTAGAAAACAATAAATTATCTATACAAAGAGAAGTTTATGAAGAAACTTTTGTAGTACAAGATAGTTTAAGGCAACTAAATTGGAGAATTTATAACGAAACTCGAGATATAGCTGGCTTTGAGTGTAAAAAAGCAGTTGCTAAAATTTGCGATAGTGTTGTTGTAGTTGCATTTTTTACAGATCAAATTACAGTAAATGCAGGACCAGAAAGTTTTAGTGGTTTGCCAGGTATGATTTTAGGCTTAGCAGTTCCACGCCTTGGCACAACTTGGTATGCCACAAGAGTTGAAGTAACTCCACCTACTACTGCTCAACTTACACCAAAACAAAAAGGTAAAAAAGTAAATTGGGTAACTTTAAATGCCAGTTTAAAAAAAGCCATGGGCGATTGGGGCAAATGGGGAGCAAGAAGAACTTGGAT
>JBMLOQ010000058.1:0-20908 GCA_049242885.1 Chitinophagaceae bacterium | reverse complement strand
AGCTTCAAATAAAAATGAATAGAATTGGAGGTAAAATTCTAGAGTTAAAAAAAGTGTACAAATCTTATGGCGAAAAAGAAATCTTAAAAGGATTTGATTATACATTTAGCAAAGGAGAAAGAATTGGAGTTGTAGGAAAAAACGGTGTAGGTAAAAGTACTTTCTTAAATATTATTCAAGGATTAGAAACAGCAGATAGTGGTAAAGTAAATGTAGGAGATACAATAGTTTTTGGTAATTTTTCGCAACAAGGATTGCAGTTTAAAGACAATGTTCGAGTAATTGAATTTGTAAAAAATATTGCCGAAAATTTTCCACTTGCAAAAGGAGGGAGCATAAGTGCAGCACAGTTTTTAGAGTTGTTTTTATTTACTCCCGAAAAACAGTTTACTTATGTTCAAAGCCTTAGTGGTGGCGAGAAAAAACGATTGCAATTATTAAGTATCTTATTTAGCAATCCTAATTTTTTAATTTTGGACGAGCCTACCAACGACCTTGATTTGCCAACATTAGCGGTACTCGAAAACTTTTTGTTAGATTATCCAGGATGTATCATTATTGTTAGTCACGATAGGTATTTTATGGATAAATTGGTAGATCATTTATTGGTTTTTGAAGGGGAAGGAGTGGTAAGAGATTTCCCTGGAAATTATAGCTTGTTTAGAATAGAGCAACAGCAAAAAGATAGTAATAAAAAAGAAAATCAAAAGTCAGAAACGATTGCACCAAAAACTATAGAAGCCCCAGTTGTAAAACAAAAAATATCTTTTAAAGACAAAAGAGAATTTGAACTTTTAGAAAAAGAAATTCCTGCTTTGGAGCAAGAAAAAAAAGATTTAGAAAATTTGCTGGGTAGTGGCAACTTAGATTTTGATGCTATTACAAAAAATAGCAACAGAATTGGCGAAATTCAAGCTTTACTCGAAGAAAAAGAAATGCGTTGGCTAGAATTAAGTGAAATGCAATAAAGTTGATAAGTAGTTTAAAAAATATTCCGCAATCAATCAAATAAAACGTTTACATTCACCTTCAAATTATTAGGAATGATAGTAGGTGTTTTAAAAGAAGGCAATGGCGAAAAAAGGGTTTCTGTATTGCCTGAACATATTACATTATACACCAAAAAAAATATTCAAGTAGTAGTAGAGCAAGATGCTGGCATTAATGCATTTGCAAGCAACGAATTGTATAGTAGCAAAGGAGCAAGAATCTTATCAAAAGATGAAGTGATAAGTGAAGCAGATGTTTTGTTGTGTATTAATAGTTCTGAAGTTTCATCATCAATAAAAAATAAAATAATTGTAGGTGTTTATCAGCCTTTAAGCAACACTACTTTTATTAAGCAGTGTTTAGAAAATGATATTACCTGTTTTAGCATAGATGTTATTCCACGTACTACAAGGGCTCAAAGTATGGATGTATTGAGTAGTCAAGCCAATATTGCAGGTTACAAAGCTGTGTTAACTGCTGCTACTTTGTTGCCTCATTATTTTCCAATGTTTATGACGGCTGCCGGAAGCATTGCACCAGCAAAAGTGCTTATTTTGGGAGCTGGGGTTGCTGGGTTACAAGCCATTGCAACTGCAAAACGATTAGGTGCAGTAGTAGAAGTGTTTGATACTAGGCCTGTTGTAAAAGAAGAAGTTCAAAGTTTGGGAGCAAAATTTATTGAAGTAGAAGGTGCAGCAGATGCTAGTAAAGCTGGTGGCTATGCTGTAGAGCAAACAGAAGATTATAAACAAAAGCAACAACAAAAAATTGCAGAAAGTGTGGCTAAAGCCAATGTTGTAATTACAACAGCACAAATACCAGGTAAGCAAGCTCCAATTTTAATCACAAACGACATGCTAAACAGTATGAAAGCAGGAAGTGTAATTATAGATTTAGCTGCTTCTTCTGGAGGTAACACGCCTCAAACAAAAAACAATGAAACAATAACCACTTTAAATGGGGTAACCATTGTAGGCAACAGTAACTTTGCAAGTACCATGCCTTACGATGCTAGTAAATTGTATGGAAAAAATGTAATCAACTTTTTGCAACTTATTACCAATAATGAAGGTAATTTAAATTTGAATTTTGAAGATGATTTAGTGCAAGGAACTTGTGTAACACACCATGGAAAAATAATGCAAGAGAGATTTAATGTTTAAGGTTTAAAGTTGGATATAAAATCATCAATCAACAAATCATCAATCAGCAAATCATCAATAAAATATGCTTTCTTTTATACAACAACATCAACAACTTATCTTTATTGTAATACTCATGATTTTTTTGGGTATTGAAGTAATTGGTAGAGTACCTAGTGTTTTACACACTCCTTTAATGAGTGGAGCCAACGCAATACATGGGGTAGTAATTATTGGTGCAATTATTGTAATGGGCAAAGCCGAACCCGATAATTACATTGCTCTTATTCTTGGCTTTTTGGCAGTTTTTTTAGGTACTTTAAATGTTGTAGGTGGTTTTGTTGTTACTGATAGAATGCTTGAAATGTTTAAAAAGAAAAAATAGAATATTCCTTATTTATGTATAAGTTATTAAAAATATTGGTTGCACTGTCTTTATTTGTCTTTGTAGTTTCTTGTGCTACAAAACCAGCACAATTAAGTTTTAGTCAGTATAGAATCGAAAACCCAAAGCAGGTAGATACACCCATATTAAACTGGTTGAGTGTGTATAAAGATAGTTTAGGTAAAAGTATGAATACAGTTATTGGATTTTCTTTATATGGACTAACCAAAAAGCAGCCAGAAAGTGGTTTAGGAAATTTTATGGCCGATGCCATGAAATCAATGGCCGAAAAAAAGTTTAATACAAAAGTAGATGCAGCTTTTGTAAACTACGGTGGAATTCGTTCTTATTTGCCAAAAGGTAATATTACAGTAGGTAAAATGTACGAGTTAATGCCTTTTGATAATTTAATTGTACTGCAAACTGTATCAGGTAAAGACCTTCAATTATTTTTAAATTTGGTAGCTGGCCGAAATGGTTGGCCCGTTTCTACAGGTTTAACCTATTCCATAAAAGATAAGCAAGCCGTAAATATTTTAATTGATGGAAAACCCATAAGAGAAGATGAAAAATATACTATTGCGAATAGCGATTATGTGGCAAATGGTGGCGATAATGCTGAAATGCTTAAAAAACTGCCTCAGTTAAATAAATTCTACATTTTTAGAGACGCTTTAATAGAGTACACCAAACAGCAAACCAGCTTAGGAAAAACAATAGATTGTAAACCAGAAAATAGAGTAGTTTATGCCCAATAATACACGAAGAAAATTTTTGAAAAACGGGTTATTAGCAAGTGCAAGTTTTGCTGCTCCAGCTATTTTAAAAGGCAATAGTTTTTATAAAGAGAGTGATTTAAAATTAACTGTACTACATACCAATGATGTACATAGCAGATTAGAGCCTTTTCCACAAGATGGAAGCCCAAATGCAGGGCTTGGAGGCGTAGCTGCAAGGGCAGATGTAATTAAAAATATTCGTAATAATACCGAACATATTTTATTGCTCGATGCTGGAGATATTTTTCAGGGTACACCCTACTTTAATTTGTATAAAGGCGAGCCCGAAATGAAGGCAATGAGTATGATGGGGTATGATGCTGCTACAATTGGCAATCATGATTTTGATGGAGGACTGGATAATTTAGCTTTACAGTTAAACCATGCTAATTTTCCGTTAATAAATTGTAATTATAATTTTACAAATACAGCCATGCAAGGTAAAACCTTGCCACATAAAATTTTTGAAAAAGGAGAGCTTAAAATTGGAGTTTTGGGCGTTGGTGTTGAGTTACAGGGATTAGTTCCAGAAAATTTATATGGCAACACCATGTATGAAGAACCTATTACAAAAGCAAATGCAACAGCTGAATTTTTAAAAAAACAAGGTTGCGATTTTGTAATTTGTCTATCACATTTGGGGGATAAATATCAAGATGATAAAGTGAGCGACGAAATCTTGGCAAAACAAAGTTTTCACATAGATTTAATTATTGGAGGGCATACTCATCGGTTTTTTAAAGAGCCACGAAAATATTACAATAAATTGGGTGGCGATGTTATTGTAAATCAAGTGGGTTGGGGAGGAATAAATTTGGGAAGATTAGATTATAGTTTTTCGGGAAAAAAGAAGAACAAACTCACGAAGTCCCATACTGTAATTTTGGGCAAATAAACAAATATAAATTTATTTTTTTTTCAACAAAAAGTCTCCATATTCGCCGTCCCAAAAATGTTTTTTTCCACAATAAAATTTGGAATGTATTTTTGGGAAACCTATAAAAAAACTAACATTTATAAACCTAATTAATATATATTTTTTTTATGGTAAAAACCGCTGATTTGGTGTGGAATAACTGCTTAAAAATCATAAAAGATATTGTTGAATGGCAACATTATAAAACTTGGTTCGAGCCGATTAATGCTGTAGAACTGAAGGGTAATATTTTAATGATTCAAGTACCAAGCCAATTTTTCTACGAATATTTAGAAGAGCATTATGTAACTTTATTGGCAAAAACCCTTAAACGTGAAATGGGTAAAGATGCTCGTTTAGAGTATAGAATTATGGTGGATAGTGGTAATAAAGTAAGTGGTAATGTTGATATTCCTGCAAGCTCTGTAAAAACCTTTAGTAACAACGAGCTTAATTTTCCTTTAGTAGTGGAAAATGCAGTAAAAAATCCATTTGTAATTCCTGGCTTAAAGAAAATGCAAATAGATCCTCAACTTAACGCTAATTATACTTTTGAATCGCTAATTGAAGGAGATTGTAATAGAGTAGCTCGAAGGGCAGGCAAAACAGTTGCCGAAAAACCAGGTAGTTCATCATTTAACCCTCTTGTGGTTTATGGTGGAACAGGCTTAGGTAAAACACATTTGGCACAAGCTATTGGTAATCATGTAAAACGCCACCATCCTAATAAAGTGGTTTTATATGTAAGTAGCGAAAAATTTATCAATCAGTTTCAAGATCATAGCAGAAATAACGCCATCAACGATTTTATACATTTCTATCAATTAATAGATGTGTTGATTTTAGATGATGTACAGTATTTTGCAAAGGCTGAGAAAAGTCAGGATGCTTTTTTTGCTATTTTTAATCACTTGCACCAAAGTGGTAAACAGTTGGTTTTAACTAGCGATAAATCTCCAAAAGATTTAGATGGAATGCAAGAGAGGTTACTTAGCCGTTTTAGATGGGGTTTGAGTACAGATTTGCAATTGCCCGACTACGAAACACGTATTCAAATTTTGGAACATAAAATGAAAAACGATGGTTTAGAGTTGAGTAAGGATGTTGTAAAATATGTTGCGTATAATATTAGTACAAATGTTAGAGAATTAGAAGGTGCTTTAATATCATTACTTGCACAATCATCTTTAAATAAAAAAGATATTGATATTGAATTGGCCAAAAAAGTGTTAAGAAACTTTGTACGTACAAGCACTAAAGAAATTACAATAGAAGCTATCCAAAAAATGGTTTGTGAATATTTTAATGTAGGATACGAAAAATTGTTGCACAAAACCAGAAAAAGGGAGATTGTACAGGCTCGTCAAATTACCATGTACTTATCAAAGCAGTTTACAAAAAACTCTTTAAAAACTATTGGTGAGCATTTTGGTGGTAGAGATCATACTACTGTAATTCATAGTTGCCAAACAGTAAAAGATTTAATGGATACAGATTCCATATTTAAAGAAAATGTACAAGAGCTAACACAGAAAGTACAGTTGGCTAGTATATAAATAACATTACGATTGTTTGAACATAAAGGAGGCTTTTAAGCCTCCTTTTATTTTACATATTTAATTGTGATTTTTGGTTTTAAATAGTATGTTAAAATAATTGCAAAAAATTGTTAATTTATTAAGTAGTTCTTTTTGGTTAATACATTCTCAAATTTATTTGCAAAAAAAAATCATGAAAAAAAATCTATTATTTATTGCAATTATTATTGCTAGTTTAAACACTGTTAATGCCCAACAAAAAGTTAAGTTTGGTTTGCAAGCTGGATATTTATTAGGTAGTTCCCTTTTTACCGATGAAGATGGTTTAAGCTATGGAACTACTACTTCAAAATCAGGTTTTAGAATTGGTGTTAATGCAAGCATACCTATAGGTACAAGTTTGGTTTTTAATCCAGAAATTAATTATGTAAATAAAGGGAGCAAAAATGCAATTGATGTACCAGGTTTTGGAGTAAGTATTGAAAATTCGTTTACAGCAAACTATATTGAAGTGCCATTAAATATTTTGTATAATATTCCTTCAAAAAATGAAGGTTTTTATATAGGTGCAGGCCCTACTATAAGTATGGGCTTAAATGGAAAAGGAACTTTAAGTGGAAATTCTATGGGAATGCCAATAAATTCAACTTATTTAGTAAAATTTGATGGTAAAACTGAGGACGAATTGCCCATAACAGACGAAGATGTACATTTAAGAAAATTTGAACTTGGGGCAAATATTTTAGCTGGTTATAAACTTAAAAATGGTCTTAATTTTCGCTTAAATTATAATTTTGGCATAAGCGATATGGACCCTAATGCTGATGGTGGAAATAAAAATAGATATGTTGCTTTAACTGTTGGTTTTTCGTTTTAATTATTCAGTGCATAGTACATACAAAAGAGGTTGCAAGCAAATTGCAATCTCTTTTTATTTAAGTAAACTATCTTGCTTTAAAATAAGTTTGTCGCTTGGGATGTTTTCGAGAATACTTTTTTCGTCGATTAAGTTTTTTAAATAGTCAACATTCAAAGAATCTAAGATTAGATTTTTTAAATAAATTTTTTTAAAAGTATTGTTAGGCTGTTGCCATTTAATAACCTTGCAATTGCAACTTGCATTTTCAACATCATTTAAAATTTCGGTAGTTGTGCCACCTTTTCCAAGTTTTACATAAACTTCCCTTATTCCAATAATTTTATTTTTTTCGCCAACATCAAAATTCCAAGAAGCCGATATAGCAGCTACAAATTTTTCGTTTTTATACAAGTCAAGCAAAGAATGTCGAGGAGATTCGGTTTGGGGAGAATTGTTATTTATTTTTGAAAAAATAGATACAATTCCCGGACGCTCAAATTGCATATAGCCTATGTGATTAAAACTGGCTCCATATCTTGTAAAAGTGAAGTAACCATTTTTGTACACTATATTGATGAGGTTTGGTACTACTTTATGAAATCTATTGGGGTCTGAAATTCTTGCTTGAGGTGATCCAGTGTAGCACAACCAAACTCCTTGCAAACTATCTATTTCTGCCTTAGTAGGTTGGTAAGGCAAAATATTCATGTCTTTTTTTATGGTTTCAAATTGTAGCCTCGTATTATACCATTGGTAGCCAAAAATTGCTGATATAATAATAAGTGAACTGAATATAAAATAAGAAATCTTAGTTTTTAAACTATTTTTTGGTTTTGGGGGAATTGATACGAAGGTTTTTTGAGTTTCAATTACTGGAATTGACTGGTCTGTTTCGTTAGTGTTTTTTTTAATGCTAAAATGATTAAGCAACAAATTGGTATCAGTAGGATTTTTTTCAAATTCCATTCTACCCATACCAAATAAATATACATAGCAAGCATCTACTAAAAAAACTCTTGGGTGGGCAACAATGCCATTTAGTGCATCTTTTATTTGTCCACCTGTGATGTCATATTTTCTATAAGGATAAGCTTGAGATTTGTGATTAGTATCTTTTTCGTAAGGTTGTGTTCCAAGTTGTTTCCAATTTTGAGGAAACTGATTACTTATATTGCTCAGCAAAATAGCTATAACCTCATAATTTTTTCTGTTGGTGTTTAATACAATTTCCTTGCCTGTATCAGTTTTGTACTTCTCAATTACCTTGTTTAGTAGGTAAACTATTTCTTCTTTTCCATTTTTTAAAATCATCTTAACCTGTTGTTAATCAATTGTTTGTAATTTCCGAAATTTATTTTTTCTTTTCCGAAACTTTAAATTCTCATTTAGAAAAAATTCGGAACAAAAGAAAATCTTGTTGTTTATAAATTACATTATTTTCGATTTCTAAATTGCTAATATATGAAAAAAAAATTGGCTAGTAAATGTTTCATTTCTAGAAGCTTTTTTTTGCTATTTGTTTTATTTGGCTTTCATGCAAATTTAACAGCCCAAACATTTTATTATAATGGTACTGGTGATTTAAATAATGTTGCTAGTTGGGGAGCAAATGCAAATGGAACAGGAACTGCACCTGCAGATTTTACCACAAACAATCAAGTTTTTATTATTCAAAATGCAACTTCAATAACACACAATAGTGGTGTTTTTGCTGTTGCAGGAACAAATTCTAAAATTGTGTTGGGTAATCCAACTTATGCTTCACCGGCAACTCCTTCACCAGCAATTACAATTACAATTAATGCTGGATCACAAATAACTACGGCTGGAAATGTAAATTTTGAAGTTTCGTTGCCAAGTTCAGGTAATCATAAAATAGTTTATAAAAATACAAGTGCCATATCATTTAGCACAGCCATGAACGATCCTAATTTAGAATTAGTTTTTGATGGTAATACATTAACTACTACGACCAATAGAACTTTTGGCAATGTAAGTATTATAAATAATGCTAATATAACAATGGCAGGGGCTTCTATAGTTGTAAACAACTTATTAGTTGAAGAAGGTTCTACTTTAGCTGGACCATTAGATGCTTCAGGAAATTATATTGCTATTAAAACTGGAGGCTCTGTTACCATAAATGGAACTTTACGTGCAGGAAGGCAGGGTTCAGTAACGAGCCCAAATGTTGGTGGATTATATAGTATTGGAATAGCTTTGCCAGTTGTGGCAGCCACTTCTCAGGCTACACTTTTGTTTCAAAGTGCAACCAATCCGCCAGCTTTAACTTTGGGAGCAAACTCTACAGTAGATTATTATAGAGGTTTTGGAGCTACACAAACTGGAGTTCAAGGAATTACACCTTGGGCTTATGCCAATTTAATATTGAGCAATGATGGTACAGCAAGCAATAGATCTTTTAGTGTTGCTGGAAATATTACTGTAGCAAAAAATTTTATTGTTAGATTGCGTTCAACAGCTTCTATTACACAACCATCTACTAGTACAAATGTAAGATTACTGCCTACAGCAAAAATGATGATTGATAGTGCCAATATTTTTTCTACAAATGGAAGATTAACGTTGCAATCAGATCTATCAGGTACAGCATCAATTGGTGCATTAGCTACTGGTGCTTCAGTAACTGGCAATGTTACAGTTCAACAATTTGTACCAGCTGGTGCAAGAAGTTTTCGCTTTTTAAGTCATCCATTTAATAGTAGCCAAAAATTAAGTCAGTTAGTTGATAACATTGACATCACAGGAAATGCAGCTGGAACAACAGGGCAATTAGGGCAAACTGGGGTGGTTGGATTTACTGCTACTTCAACCAATAATCCAAGTGCATTTACTTTTAATACTGCAACTGCTAATGGAAATGCAACAAACGATGCCGGTTGGGTTGCTTTAAATGATACTTCAACTGCAAGTTGGGGTGTTGCTAGAGGTATAAGAGTTTTAGTTAGAGGCACAAAATCTCAAGCAGGTACTTTAAATGGAACAAATAATAATCCAAGTGCAGTTACATTGGATATGAGTGGTGTGATAAATCAGGGTCAAGTTGTTACTAGTTTGAGTGTTGGTGGCTCTGGTGCAACAGAAGGATTTAATTTAGTTGGTAATCCTTATCCATCACCAGTAAATATTGGTGCTGTATTAAATGCAGCAACAAATATTGGTAATACAATTTATTTAAGAAATCCAGTAACATCTAGCTACATAACCATTAATCCAATACCACCAAGCTACATTATTCCTGCAAATACTGCCTTTTTTGTTAAAGCAAATGCTTCAACTAGTTTAACTTTTAACGAAAGTAATAAAGCTAATTGCACATCATGTGCTACTGTTTTTAAATCTGCTATTCCAGATAATAGAATTGAAATGCAATTTGAAAAGGATGGCGAAGTTTATGATAATTTAATTGTGAATTTTACTAATAATCCATCCTCTTCCCAAAATAAAAATGAAGCTGTTAAATTAATGAATAGCACTTTAAATGTATATGCAGTTAGTAGCAATAACAAAAGGCTTGCAGCTACTGCTAATTCATTAAAAACTAGTAAAATTAGACTGGGAATTTTGTTGCCAAAAACTGCTGATGCACAAACATTCAATCTAAGAATTACCGATTTTAATTTAAACTTTAAAGGTAGTTTAGTGCTACATGATAAGTTAAACAACAGTTTCACTCCAATAAATGAAACAACTGTTTATAAATTACAAATTAATCCATTAA
The DNA here is from genome assembly GCA_049242885.1 of Chitinophagaceae bacterium. Lineage (GTDB taxonomy): Bacteria > Bacteroidota > Bacteroidia > Chitinophagales > Chitinophagaceae > CAIVPM01. The sequence continues at coordinate 10,557 of JBMLOQ010000058.1, read as the reverse complement.
ACCCAGAGAGTGTAGGTGAAAATAGATTAGAAATTATAGTAAAAAATTAAAAAACTAACTCATGAAAAATTTATTTTTAAATAAAAAGATTGTACTAATAATAGTTGGTGTTTTAAGCATTGCAATGCCAAAAAATATTGCAGCACAAGCATTTGAAGATTTGGTTGTAGATTCTGTTATTGCTTTACCTATAAAACTACAATCATTTAGTGCCAATAGAATGGAAAAAAATGTTCAAATAAATTGGACAGTAGAAACTGAAAAAAATCTTAGCTATTTTACAATTCAGCGTTCTTATAATGGCGAAAAGTTTGAAGATGTAAGTAATGTAAAATCTACTTCTTTAAAAAGTTATTCATTAATCGATAAAAATATAGAAGATAAGAATGTATATTATCGTTTAGAGAGTGTAGATAACGATGGAAAATCTAGTTTTTCTAACATTATATTATTAAAGTACAACTCAAATAATTTCTTTGATGTTAGTGTTTATCCCAACCCTGTAATAAATAACATTTTAAATATTAGTATAAAAAATGTTTCCATAGGGAAGTTTAATCTTGAACTCAAAGACTTAAAGGGTTCTACAATTGTAGCCAAATCCCTTAATTCAGGCTTTACAAACACAGCATTTTCTTTGGATTTACCAAAAGGAATAAGTAAAGGAGTGTACATTTTAAATGCTTATAACAACAATGGTTTAAGACATACACAGAAAATAATTATTAAGTAAATAGTATATTTTTTATACAAAAATTTCAAAAACTACATGAAGAAATTTGCTTTATTACTTTCTTGTTTTTTATATTTTAATATAGTTTTTGCCCAACTAAATAATACAATGGTTGGCAAGCAAGAGTTCTATTTTAATAATGGGGGGAAACTTAAAAATGCCATTAAAGCTTTTTATTATAGTCCAAAAAATGCAACAGACACAACACCCATAGTAATATTATTGCATGGAGCTCAAAGAGATGCGAGTGCTTACATTGATGATGCAATACATGCAGCTTCCCTTTTTGGGTGTAGAATAATTGCACCAGAATTTGATAAAGAAGATTATCCAGGTGTTGATGCTTATAGTTCAGGTAACGTATTTAATAAAAAAACTGGAAAATATAATAATGAAGCTGATTGGAGTTTTTCTATCATAGAACCTTTGTTTGATACTGTTGTAAACCAAATACAAAGCAAATGCAAAGGCTATTACATGTATGGTCATTCAGGAGGTTCACAATTTGTACATCGTTTTTTATTGTTTGTAAAACAACATAAAGTAATTAAAGCAACAATTGCAAATGCAGGCTGGTATACAGCTACAGACTATAATGTAGATTTTCCTTTTGGTTTGAAAAAAGCACCATTAGATAATACTAATTTAAAAAATTTATTTGGTACAAAAGTTTACGTGCTTTTAGGAACTGCAGATACAGATAGGGATAGTAAAGATTTTAATACAACAGCAGAGGCTGATGCTCAGGGTAAAAACAGATTTTTAAGAGGGCAGTATTATTTTAAAACAGCCCAAAACAAAGCTGCCGAATTGCAAATGCCTTTTAATTGGACCATGATTTTTGTGCCCAATATTGGTCATTCAAATTTGGGTATGAGCAGGTTTGCATTTGCCAATTTTTTTATGAATATTCAATAATTTAAATTTAATAAATGAATATTAAACCATATATCATTACTATATTTTTTACCTCTTTATTTTTTGATTCTCTAAAAGCTCAAGATGAAGAAAGATATAGAAGCGATACTACTTTTAATGTTGCTTCACCTTCAAATAATGTACAATTTTTAAGGTTAAGAAAAAGCTATTCAATGGGCGATGGTATTGCTTTGCGAGGTGCAACTGGTGGATTAGTTTTTACTCAAAGTTTGCAAACACTATTTTCATTTAATTCTGTAAATAAAAATTTATCCAACGGAACATCAGGTTTTGAAATTCGAAGAGCAAGACTTACTATGGTTTGCAACTTATTTAGTAATAAATTGAGTACAGTTTTTCGTGTAAACTTTCCTGCCAATTATCAAAGTGTAACTACTGGAAGTAGGTCATTCAACAATCCATTGCAAGAAGCATTTGTTGAGTATCGCCCCAATAGAAAACATGTTTTTAATTTTGGATTAAGGGCAGATTATATAGATTCTAGAGAAACAAGAATTGAAGGCGAAAGTTTGGGCTTTACCGAGCGTAGTGCTGTTTCAGGAGCTTTTGATGCCATTTTTGATTATGGTCTTAGATACAAAGGTAGATATAGGCTTGGCGGAAAAAAAGTTTTGAAACCATATTTTTCAATTACTACAGGCGACAGTCGTTCTTCTTTATCAAGAAATTTTGGAGGATTTAAATACGGAACAAGAATAGATTTTTTACCCTTTGATGAATTCGTAAGAGGGGGTGAATACTATATGGAAGATTTGCAAAGAGAACAAAAGCCAAAGCTTGTTATTGGTGTTATTGCAAGTTACAATGATGGAGCAACTTCAGCATTTGGTGTTAATGGTGGTCGTTTTATTTATGGAGATTCTTTGCAAAATGTATTGCTACCTAAATTTACCAAAATAGGGTTTGATTATTTGTTTAAATACAAAGGTTTTTATTCTATGGGTTCTTTGTTTTCAACGCAATCTACGGTGCCTGATAACATTAAAGGAGAGTTTAGATTAAATGGAACTTTTAATAGATATGCATTAAGCCAAACAAATCAGCAAACTCAAAACGTAGTGCTAAATAGATTAAATATTGGTACAGGATTTAATATGCAAATGGGTTATGTATTTCCTAGTGATGTTGCTGTAGGCTTTCGTTACAGCCAATTAAATAGTAATACACAATCTGCAAAGTTTGATGAATACAATAAATTTTACAGCTTAGTTTTTACAAAATATTTGGCCGATCACAATTGCAAGTTTCAAATAGAATTAGGGTACGATAGATTAAATGATCCTATAAAAAAACTTACACAAGATGGTAATTATTATTCACAATTTATGTTCACTATTCAACTATAGTTTAAATGATAAAAACAGTTAAAATATTTTCAACTTTTATTCTACTATTTATTGGGGTAAATGTTACTGCACAAAGTAGTGATGCAACGGATTCTTCATTAATGTATGTTAGTGGTGAAGGCTTGCTAATAAGCTTGGGTAAAGCAAATAAAACTAAGTTTAATTTGCAAAGTACCATTCAATCGGGCTTTAACACATTTAGTTTCGATTCTACTAATAAAACCACAAAAACAAATCGATTATCTCTAAACCTTGTGAGATTATCTTTAACAGTTAGTGGATTAAAAGATAAAATAGGTTTAGGAATTGTAACAGATTTTACAAGCACTACACCCATTTTAGAAGGATGGGCTTCTGTAAAAGTGTTTAAAGAAAATGGTACCTTATTTTTAGGACAAAGGCAAACTCATACCAACAATAGATTAGCCATGGCAGATGAAAGATATTGGCAGGTAATGGGCCAAACCATTGCTGGAAGATCTAATGATGGCAGTACTACAGGTGGGCTAATGCAAAATTTTGTAGGAGCAACCCGAGAAGGTGGTTTGTTTTTGGAAACTAATTTTAAACTTAAAAAATGGGTAATTTATCCATCTGCATCAATAACTACAGGAGAAGGCCAAAACTTTTTTGGCATTCAAAATAACGTAGGTTTTAAGTATGGCGGAAGATTGGATATCATGCCTTTTGGAAGTTTCATTAAAAATGGAGCTTATGTTGCACAAGATGTTTACAGAGAACAAAAACCAAAGTTAGCTTTTGGGGTTGCTGCAAGTTACAACCTTAAAGTAAGTAGTGCAATAGGGGCTGATAATGCCACTATCACAGGAATATTTAATAAAGCTGGGGAAGCTGATTTTGCAGATTATAGAAAAATTGTTGCCGACTTAATTTTTAAACACAATGGTTTTGCTTTTGTAGCAGAGTATGTAAATACAAGTGTTGCAGGTAAGGAATTATACACCAATATTGCTGCAACTAATAAACTCACCAATGATAGAGCAAGTGCTTTTTACAACATGGGTTCTTCACTTAATTTTCAAACATCTTATGTAGCAAAAAATGGATGGGGTATTGATGGAAGATTTACAAGTATAACTCCAGAATTTTACACTCAAACATCCATAGTGCACAAACAAAATTGGTACTCTTTTGGGCTTTGTAAATTTATAAATAGCAATAGTGTAAGGTTTGGATTAAACGCTACGCTAATTGATGATAATGATAGTAAAGTTAATACAAAACGATGGCTAGGTAATTTGGCAGTACAAATATTATTATAACATTACAAGTAGTTTCTTGATTCAAAATTTTACTACAACAAACAAAAAAATAACAAATGAAATTCTTTAAAAGCATACTCCTATTTTCTATTGTTTTTATAGGTTGTACTTCAAAAATTGTGTTTGAACCTGAACCACCAATAGTAAAAGTTTTTAATACAGATTTATTGATTTCAGAAGTTTCAACTGCTATTAATACTGATCCAAATGCTAGTGGTACTAGAAGTCATTATGTAGAATTATTTAATGGAACATCAAGTGCAATTGATTTGTCAAATTATGCTGTTGGCTACTTTGCTTGTACAGATACATTTACACTTACTAATTTTAGTTTTACTGCTGCAACAACTATAACTTTAAATAGAATACTTGATTCCTCTAAATGTTATGTAATTGCTTCGCCACAAGTAGATGCTACAAAAATTAATAGAGATACAACTTGGGGTACAACAAGCACCACATCGGCCAATGCTAGTATGCCTTTACAGTTAAGTGGTAACAGTGCTATTGCATTATTAAAAAAAGATGCAACAGGTACAATTACAGTTTCAGGAAGTACTTACAGAATAATTGATGTATTTGGTAGCCCTTTAATAAGGCGTTTTAATTTTATTGGTACACCTAGTGCCAGAAATAATATTATGTGGCAAGTAGGAGATGAAAGAGTAGATACTCGAAATAGAACTTTTTTTAGAAAGCCAACAGTTACCACCCCAACTACAGATTGGGAACTTTCTCGAGGTACAAACAATAGCAATTCTCAATGGATTTTAACAAGTGATAGAGCTTGGGATTATACTAATGTTAAGATGCCTACAAGATAATTTTTTTATTCATTTCTAAAGATTAGTTTGCTTATGAAGTTTTTTAAAACCTTATATGGTCAAGTAATATTGGCTATTCTCATTGGTATTCTCATTGGACTTTATTTTCCAAGCTTTGCAGTTAAATTAAAGCCTTTGGGTGATGGTTTTATTAAGCTCGTAAAAATGTTAATCGCACCAATTATTTTTTGCACCATTGTTACAGGAATTTCTGGTATGAAAGATGCCAAAAAAGTAGGTAGAGTTGGGGTAAAAGCTATTTTATATTTTGAGGTTGTAACCACATTAGCATTAATTATTGGACTTTTGGTTATTAATATTTTAAAACCTGGAGTAGGAATGAATATTAATGCTGCAACTTTAGATAATACGTCGGTTGAAGGTTATATTACAAAAGGTAAATCTTCTAACATGGTAGATTTTATTTTGCATATAATACCTGATAATATTATACAAGCTTTTGCCAATGGAGAATTATTGCCCATTTTGTTGTTCTCAATATTGCTTGGTTTTGCTTTATCTAAGTTAGGCGATAAGGCTTTACCATTAGTAAAAGGAATACAATCATTTGAATCTGCATTATTTGGTGTTTTAAAAATTATAATGAAGGTTGCTCCATTAGGTGCATTAGGAGCTATGGGCTTCACAATTGGAAAGTTTGGTGTTGATTCCTTATTACAATTAGGACAATTAATGTTTGCTTTTTATATTACTTGTATTTTGTTTATTGTTTTTGTTTTAGGAGGAGTTTTAAAAGCTATTGGATTTAATATTTTTAAACTACTTCGTTTTATTAAAGAAGAACTTTTAATCGTTTTAGGCACTTCATCATCAGAAGCTGCTATGCCAGGGTTAATTTCAAAATTGCAGAAAGTAGGCTGTTCCGAACCTGTTGTAGGTTTAGTAGTGCCAACAGGCTATTCATTTAATTTAGATGGAACATCAATTTACTTAACAATGGCTGCTGTTTTTTTAGCCCAAGCTACTAATACACCTTTAGATATTAGTCATCAAATCTCATTGTTATTAATTTTATTGCTTACATCAAAAGGGGCAGCAGGCGTAACAGGCAGTGGTTTTATTACTTTGGCTGCTACATTACCTTTAGTAGGTAATATTCCTGTGGCGGCAATTGCCATTATTTTAGGTGTAGATAGATTTATGAGTGAGGGACGAGCAATTACCAACATTATAGGAAATGCTGTAGCTACAATAGTTGTATCAAAATGGGAAAAAGAAATTGACTTACAAAAGGCAAAGGCGATTTGTTAGTTTGTTTTTTATAGAAACTACAAGAGACTGCCATTTGGCAGTCTCTTGTAGTTAAAATTTCATTCAAAATTTAGTTTCCGCCAATTTTAAACATGCCACCCATTCCTCCACCTTTTTGCATTTCTTCTAAAAGGATTTTACTTTCTGCTTCAAATTCTTTTTGAGTTACTTTTTTGCCTTTAGTTGGTATTACAAATTCTCCTTTTTCTAATTTCTTTTTTATTTCAATAGCAGTAAAAGTTGTGCCGCCATTGTCAATGTCAATTTCTAAAATTGCACCAGGTAAATTGCTATAATCTTCAGGTCCACTTGGTACAATAATTTGCTCACAAAACCAAGCTACAACTTCTACTTCTTTAGCTTTAATTTCAGAGCCAGAACTTTTCTTTGTGGTGTCTGATGAGTTATTTGTTGAAAAAGTAGCAATCATCATTCTTCCGCCAGATTGTAAAATTGTTGTTGTTGCTTTTCTACAAGTATAGCCAAGAATTTTTTTTGTTTCATCTGTTAATTTCCAATTTCTTTTTTTTACCGAATCCAAAATTAAAAATTCGTTGTTTAAAAAATTTTTACCAGTAATTTTTTCTTCTGTATTAAAGTCTTTATATATAATATCATCACCAGGCCCCCCACTCATTCTCATTACTATTGGCCCTCCACCATTGCCTACAGGTGTAGCTTGTGGTAATTCATCAACAGGCGATTTTTTGTATAGGCTTGTATTGCTTTTAAACAGCAACATATGTTCACTAGTTCTAAACTCTGGCATAAAAGCCTTCATTTGCTCATTAGGCAAATTGCGATGCATATTTTGTTTGCGTTCGTAAAAAATGGTGCCTTCTTTTAATTGGGCTTTTATGCTGTTTAGGCTTGTTAAAGCAACAGCTACAATTAGCATTTTTTTCATGTATTTTTATTTTAATGTAAAAAAGATTTTTACTTTTCTTGTTATAAGGGCAAAAGTATAATACTGTGCCGTTAAGCAAGGTTTTAGAAAAGTTAATTAAGGTTAAAGGCTTGTATCCATATTTTTTTTTGAGTGTATGTTTGCACAATGAATAAATTGGGTTTTAGTAAGTGGTTAATGATTGCAGCAATTTTTGTAATTGGGTGCTTTCAGGCTTATTGGCTAAAACAATTGTATAACGAAGAATTTAACAATTTAAAAACGCAAACAAACGTTTTGCTTAAGCAATCTGTACAAGAATTGCAAAATAAAAAATTAAAAAGCGATTCTGCTTTTATTGCACTAATAAATAAACCATCCATTCAAAAAACAAAAATCGATTCTGCAAACAAAACTAGATTTCGGAATCTTAACAATGGAGTAAAAAAACAAAAAAAATTTTTTGAAGCAACTTCAAAAAATTTAAACACTCCTTTGCCTAAAATAGATTCTTTTTTTGGGTTTAGTCAAACAAAAGAATTACCCAATTCTAATATTGCAACAGCCCCAAAAAGAATAATTACTATTAGCAATACTAGTGATGGCTCAATAATAAATATTGATAGTTTTTTAAATAAGATGGACCCTCGCCTCATTAAAAGTATTCATGTTGTAAAAGATTCCTCAATTACTATAAGGTCAGCTTCATTTAAACCAAAAGAAGCTTCTATCACAAAAACTGCAAGAAATGATTCGGTAGTTAAAGCTATTTCTTTAGTAAGGTCTTCTAGTTCATTAAATAGAGATACAACTTTTTCAAAAGGAAGTAATGTAATTAGAATTTCAAGTAGTTTTAAAATGGATTCTTTGAAAACGGTTAATTTCAATGGCTTTTTTATAAAACTATTAACCGATACCATTCCTGCAGAAAAAATTGACAGTGCATTTAAAAATCAATTGCAAAAAGATAAGGTTAATATTCCATTTGCATTAATTGTAAGAAGCAAAGAACAGGCTAAAGACAGCAATATTTCAGAAAATAAATTAACAACCAATTTTGTTAGTTCAGGAATTATTGAGCCAGTAATGTATAAGGCTGAATTTAAGAATCCATTTAAATATATAGCCAAAAAATTAGCACTCCCTTTTGTATTATCTATTTTATTGTTAGCTTTTGTAACTACAGCTTTTGTGGTATTGTATAAAAACATGAAGGCTCAGCATAAACTAGCCACTATGAAGAATGATTTTATAAGCAACATTACACACGAGCTAAAAACTCCTATTTCAACAGTTAGTGTTGCAGTTGAGGCTATGAGAAATTTTAATGCATTAAACAACCCTCAAAAAACAAAAGAATACTTAGATATATCGGCTTCTGAAATTTCAAGATTAAGTTTATTGGTGGATAATGTACTTAAACTTTCCATGTTTGAAAACGATAAAATAGAATTAGATAAACAAAGTTTTGATATTGTACAGTTGATAAACGAAATTCTAAATGCCCTAAGCATTCAGTTTGAGCAGCATCAAGCTATAATTGAGTTTCATCCATCACAACATAATATTTTAGTGTATGCTGATAAATTACATTTATCAAGTGTAATATTTAATTTATTGGATAATGCAATAAAGTATTCAAAAAATCAACCTGCCATTTTTGTAACAGCACAACAACTTGAGGGAAGAATAGAAATTAAAGTAAAAGACCAAGGTATTGGCATTGAAAAGCAATTCCATGATAAAATTTTCAATAAATTTTTTAGAGTATCGCAAGGTGCCGATAGACATAATGTAAAAGGATATGGGTTGGGCTTGAGTTATGTATATTATATCATTAAAAAACATAATGGACATATTAATATAGAAAGTGAAAAAAACAAGGGTACCACTTTTATTATCAATCTTCCTGCATAAAAATTGATTAAACAAAAGAGTCACATAATTTATTATTTATTAGTTGCAAGTTAAAATCATGAAAATATTATACGTAGAAGACGAGCATTTTTTAGGTAGAATTGTAAAAGAAACATTAGAAACCAAGGGATTTGAAATTTTGATGGAAGCCGATGGTGCTAAAGTCATAAATCAATATCAACAATTTAATCCAGATATTGTGGTACTCGATGTAATGCTACCTAATAAAAGTGGTTTTGAAATAGCTAAAGAAATGAGAGATGCAAAAATTACAACTCCAATACTTTTTCTTACAGCCAAAACACAAACTACTGATGTTGTAAAAGGTTTTACAGTTGGGGGTAATGATTATTTAAGAAAGCCCTTTAGTATAGAAGAATTAATTGTGAGACTCGAAAATTTGCATAAACAATTGGGAAACACCCAAACTGTTGAGCCACAAAACGAAGTTTTAATAGGGAAGTTTAGTTTACAACTAAATAAGCAGGTTTTAAAAATGGGCGAAACCGAAAGAAAGCTATCATACAGAGAAACCGAACTTATAAAATTTCTATTTTATAATGCCAACAAAATCATAGATAGGAGAGACGTATTACAGCATATTTGGGGCAACGATTCTTTGTTTAATAGCCGTAATCTTGATGTGTATATAACTAAAATAAGAAGTTATTTTAAGGAAGACAGCAATTTGGAAATTATTACTATAAAAGGGGTTGGGTATAGATTTGTAATGGAGGGATAATCAACTTATCTAAACATCCTCTTTTTCATTTTCAATAAATAATTTTTAAAAAATATATATTGACCAAAAGGAACGCTAATAACTATTACGCACAATGGCCAAAGTAAAGTAATGGTTATAAAATAAACGACATAATAAATAGCCGATTTATCAATAAATACAAGGCTTAGAAGTTTCTTGCCAAGATAGCCACAACAACTACCTCCAATAGCAAAAGTGCAAAAAATAAGAATAAAATTTAGCCAACTTACGCCCCACTTTTCTTTAAGTTTTTTAAACATTTCGCAAAATTGTAGAATTTTACAACTAAGCTTATATTTTTTTGTTTATATAACTGAAGTTTGGGTGAAAATTGTTTAATATTTTATATTTAGTTATGTATCTTTTCTTAGAAAATGAGAATATGAAAATAATTTCTAAAAAAAAGTAGTTGAACAATTAGTATTTGTCAAGTTCGTGTCATACTTTTGCCCACGTTTCGATAAAAAATACCATGTAATTTTTAGATAGTGATTATGAATTATCCTTCTCGCAGAGCCAAAATAAGTATTTTAAGTGTTGTTTTAGTTGTACTTTCTTCAATTTTTAGTACAGCAAAAGCACAAGATGGTAAAG
>JBMLOQ010000057.1:0-34939 GCA_049242885.1 Chitinophagaceae bacterium | reverse complement strand
TTAAAAAATTATTGGATAGAGGTGAGGCTGGTGATAATGCTGGTTTATTATTACGTGGTATTGAGAAATCTCAAATCCGTCGTGGTATGGTAATCGTTGCTCCAAAATCTATTACTCCACATACTGATTTCAAAGGTGAAGTTTACGTTTTAAGTAAAGATGAAGGTGGTCGTCATACTCCATTCTTTAACAAATATCGTCCTCAATTCTATTTCAGAACTACTGACGTTACTGGTGAAGTTTTCTTACCAGAAGGAACTGAAATGGTTATGCCAGGCGATAATGTAAGCATTACTGTAAAATTAATTCAACCAATCGCAATGGATAAAGGATTAAAATTCGCTATCCGTGAAGGTGGTAGAACAGTAGGTGCTGGTCAGGTAACTGAAATCGTAAAATAGTAAATTTTCAAAATTACTGAAGAAGTAATGTTGAAAAAGATAAAATAATAGCAAAAAGTACCTTTGGGAAATCCTTAGGTACTTTGTTGCTAATTAATAAAAAGTTCTCTAATATTATTTCAGCAAGTTGTTTTAACTTGATTTGAAAAATTTTTCTTACACGGGCATGGTGCAACGGTAGCATACGGGTCTCCAAAACCTTTGATCTGGGTTCGAATCCTAGTGCCCGTGCTAATTATTGAAAGTTTAATGCTTAAATTTTGGAGTAACTTATTTAAAAGATACTTTAAAAAAAGCTTGAGCCTAAAACAAAAAAAGAAATGAATAAAATTTCTAACTACTTTAAAGATAGCTACACAGAGCTTACTGAAAATGTAACTTGGCCAACTTGGCTACAATTACAACAAAGTACAGCCATAGTTTTAGTAGCTACCATTTTAATTACCTTAATGGTTTTTGTTATGGATTTTAGTGGCAACCAATTATTAAAGTTGGTATATTCATTATTCAAGTAATAACCATGAGTGAAATAATAGAAAAGGAAAGTAAATGGTACGTTTTACGTGTTGTGAGTGGAAAAGAACGCAGCGTAAAAGAGTATCTTGACAAAGACATTGCTCGTAGTGGTTGGACAACTATTATTAAGCAAGTTTTTTTACCAATGGAAAAAGTGTACAAAGTACAAAATGGTAAAAAAGTAATGCGTGAAAAAAACTATTTTCCAGGTTATGTAATGCTCGAAGTTGAAGATGGAAAATTAAGCGATGATATTGTACAACATATTAGCAATATTAGCAATATAATGCACTTTTTAACTGATGGTAAAGGAAGTAAAGGCAATATTATTAGTTTAAGAAAGGCAGAGGTTAATAAAATGTTAGGTAAGGTTGATGAAATGAATGACATTGGTGTTACAATAAATGAGCCTTTCATTGTTGGTGAAACAATTAAAATAATTGAAGGACCATTTAACGACTTTAATGGAGTAATTGAAGATGTGAACGATGAAAAGAAAAAATTAAAGGTAACAGTAAAAATATTTGGGCGTAGTACACCTGTTGAACTAAGCTATGTTCAGGTAGAAAAATTGAGCTAACGATTTTTAATAAAATAATAAGGCTATCAAGTAAAACTGATAGCCTTTTTTGTTTCTAAAATTTAATTTGTATGTCAAACATTTCAGCCAGTAAAAATATAACCATTTTAGAGGCACAAAATCAGGTGGATGAGTGGATAAAGAATATTGGAGTTAGATATTTTAGTGAACTAACTAATCTTGGAATTTTAATGGAGGAAGTAGGAGAGTTGAGTAGAATTATGGTTCGCAAATATGGTGAACAATCTTTCAAGGAATCGGATAAAAATAAAGAATTGAGTGATGAAATGGCAGATGTTTTATTTGTTTTGATATGTATTGCCAATCAAACTGGTATTAACCTTACAGAAGCATTTTTTTCAAATTTGGAAAAGAAAACAAAGAGAGATGCAACAAGGCATTTAGAAAATGAGAAGTTAAAAGAATAATATAATTCAGTGGTTTAAAAATACTATTCGCTAAAGATAACTTTTGATTGTATAAATATTTAAACAAAATATGTTTAAACTTAGATATTGAAATCATTTGAAAATGACTGGCTCTACCCAAAGTACATTTAAACATTTCAAGGTAAAAACCTAGAGATTACAAGCAAATTGGAATTAACAAATATCAGTTTTAAGCAAGTTAGTTTAGATTTAAATGTTTAAATAAATCATAAACTAACATTGCAAAATTTTATCAACCAACTTTCTCCACTTCACCAACACATTTACATTTACCTTCGCCGCCAAATTTTTTATTTTTATGTTGATTGGTTTACAAAATGTAACATTTGAATTTGGTGCAAGAACAATTGTTTACGATGCTACATGGCATATACAGCCAGGGGACAGAATTGGCTTAATTGGCTATAATGGTACGGGTAAATCTACACTTTTAAAAGTGTTGGTTGGCGAGTATTCGCCAAGTGAAGGTACCGTAGAAAAAGGAAGAGAAACGACTATAGGTTACTTGCATCAAGACCTACTAAGTTTTGATACCAATGAATCTATTGTGGAAGTTGCAATGGGTGCTTTTGAAAAAGTGAAGGCATTAGAGAAAGAAATTGAAGAAATAATACAAAAACTAGAAACTGATAGCAGCGATGATTTACTCATGTTGTATAGCGAAAAATTGCACGACCTTGAAGTTGCTGGAGGCTATACCATACAACATAAAACTGAAGAAGTGTTACATGGCTTAGGGTTTAGTAATAACGACTTAACAAGGCCATATAAAGAGTTTAGTGGAGGTTGGAGGATGAGGGTTTTATTGGCAAAAATGATTTTGCAGCAGCCCGATGTTTTACTACTAGATGAACCTACCAATCACCTTGATTTACCAAGTATTGAGTGGCTCGAAAAATATTTGATTCACTACAAAGGCAGTGTAGTAATTGTAAGTCACGATAAATTTTTCTTAAACAGAATGGTAAACAAAATTGTTGAAATTTATCAGCAAGAACTACACATTTACAGCGGCAATTATGAGTATTACGAAACTGAAAAAGCGTTACGTGTAGAATTACAGCAAAAAGCTTTTGAAAATCAGCAAGATTTTATACGCCAACAAGAACGTTTTATTGAAAGATTTAAAGCAAAAGCAAGTAAAGCTGCTGCAGCCCAAAGTGTAATAAAACGCTTAGATAAAATTGAAAGAATTGAAAGTGCCGAAATTGAAAGACCCAACCTAAAAATTAATTTTAGAGTTGATAAACAACCAGGAAAAATAATTTGCGAGTTAAAAAATATTAGTAAAAATTTTGGAGCAAATAGCATTTTAAAAAACACTTCAATAGAAATTAATAGAGGGGATAAAATAGCATTAATTGGAGCTAATGGAAAAGGTAAAAGTACCGTTTTAAGAATTGTAGCAGGTACTGAAAACATAACAGGAGAAAGAGTTTGGGGTCATAATGTAGAAGAAAGTTTTTATGCACAGCACCAACTAGAAGCTTTGAATTTAAATGATACTATTTTAGATGAATTAGTTCATTGTGGTAGTAATAAAACGGAGCTTGAGTTACGTGGTATTTTAGGAGGATTTTTATTTGGAGGCGATGATGTTGAAAAGAAAATTAAAATTCTAAGTGGAGGTGAAAAAGCACGTGTGGCATTGGCTAAAGTTATTGTAAGTAAAAGTAATTTTTTATTGCTCGATGAGCCTACCAATCACTTAGATATGGTGAGTGTAGATTTGTTAGCAAATGCACTAAATAAATACGAGGGTTCGTTTATAACTGTAAGCCACGACAGGTATTTTATTAGTAAAACAGCTAATAAAATTTGGGAAATTGAAGATGGTTTAATCAAAGAATTTAAAGGCAATTATGCCGAATGGGTGGAGTGGAAAGAAAGAATGGCTGTTAATGCAAAACAACAAATTCAAGAGCAAAAACCAATTGAAGTAAAGGAAGAAAAGAAAGCGGCTACACAGCCTGCAAATAATTCTCCAAAAGATAAAACCCAAGAAAAAGAAATATCTAAACTTAAAAAGCAATTAGAAAAAATTGAATCAGAACTTACTGAGTTAAACTTCAAAAAAACTAGTATAGAAAACGATTTGGGTAGTCCAGATGTATATAGTAATAAAGATAAATTTGTAACCTTAGAAAAAAATTATGAGCAAGTAAAAGAAGCATTAGCAAAAGCAAATAGTTTATATGAGAATGTATTTGAGCAATTACTTGAATTAGAGAATTAGTAGCATGACACAAGAACCACAAGATTTGTTTGAAGACAAGGTTTTTTCATTAAAACCTTTTAAACAGTTGTATTCTACAATATTAATAATCGCTATTTTAATAGTAATTACAGCAGGTGTTTTTTATCTGTTTTTTCCCCCTATTTCCTCTATTTTTGGAATACAACTTTCAGGCGGTTTTAATTTTTCGGTAATTATTGTATTATTGTTAATCTATAGCTTTATTCAGCAAAGTATGTTAAGGAAAATTATTGGTTTGCAAAATTTTCAAGACAAAGTTTTAGCATATTATACCTTTTATAAAATAAGATTATTTTTGGTTTTTACCATTTTATGTATATCATGTATTCTATTGGTTTTAAATGGTGATGGGGGTGATTTTTTTTGGATAATCATCAACACAGGATTACTCATTTTTTTAAAACCAAGTACAAAAATCATTCCTCAAGAGCTAAAGGAAAACGATATACAATTTGTATAATTCTAAAGAGTATTCAAAATTTTCATTCATCAATTTAAAAATTCATTTCACAATGATTTACATTCGTTGAATGAAAAAACTATTGTTTGTCGTTTTATTATTTACTGTAAGAGCTACAGTATTTTCTCAAGACTTTTTTGCATCATCAACAAAAGCAACACGTTGGGTTGATAGTGTGTATAAAACACTCAATAAAAAACAACGAATTGCACAACTTATGATTATTAGAGCTCATAGCAATTTAGGGCAAGATCATATTGATGGTGTGGTAAAACTAATTAAGAAGTATAATGTTGGAGGACTTTGTTTTTTTCAAGGTGGTCCTGTTAGACAAGCCAATTTAACCAATTACTATCAAAGCATTGCTAAAACTCCTTTGATGATTACAATTGATGCTGAATGGGGTGTAGGAATGAGATTGGACAGTGTGCAAAATTTTCCTCGTCAATTAATGATGGGGGCCATGCAAAACGAAGATATAGTGTATCAGTTTGGCCGAGCTGTTGCTCAACAATGCAAAAGATTGGGCATTCATGTAAACTTTGCACCTGTGGTTGATGTAAATAATAATCCAAATAATCCTGTAATAAATGATAGAAGTTTTGGAGAAGATAAATTTAAAGTAGCCATATATGGGGCAGCTTACACCAATGGTATGCAAAGCTTGGGGGTAATGGCCTGTGCTAAGCATTTTCCAGGGCATGGAGATGTGGCAGTTGATAGCCATTTAGACCTACCTATAATTGAAAAATCAAAAGCTTCCTTAACTGATTTGGAACTTTATCCATTTAAAAAATTAATAGATGCCAATGTTGGTAGCATGATGCTGGCTCACTTGTATTTACCATCTTTAGATAGTACAGCTAATCAAGCCTCATCTTTGTCTCCAAAAATTGTAAATGATTTATTAAAAAATGAAATGCAATACAAAGGATTAACCTTTACAGATGCATTAGAAATGAAAGGCGTTTCAAAATTTTATCCTGCTGGTGAAGCAAGTGTTCAAAGTATAATAGCAGGCAATGATTTACTTTGTTTACCAGGAGATGTAAAAGGTAGCATTAAGAAAATTTTAAAAGCAATTAGAAAAGGAAAAATATCAAAACAAGACATTGAAGCACGTGTAAAAAAGGTATTATTGGCAAAATATAATTTAGGCTTACACACCATTACCCCAATTAATACTAATAACATTGTAAGTGATTTAAACGCAAGCACAGCAAGCATTACTAAACAAATTGCAATAGATGCGATTACACTTGTTAAACAAAAAAGTCAACCAGTTTTTCCTGTAGGTTTTAATGTAGACAATAAAGATGTTTTACCTAAAGTAGCCTATATTAGTGTTGGCAATGGAAAAGAAAACAATGTAACAACTACCATAAAAAATACATGGCATGGAGATGTTTTTTTGTTTAACAATACATATGCCAAAACCGACACTGTAAAAGAAACCATCGAACCTCAAGCGGGTCTTATAATTAATGATACAAAAGAAAAACTTGACCAAGTAAAAAGTATTTTAACTAGTATAAATGACGGAAAGTATGATGTAGTTATTATTGGTGTACACAATTATAGTAGGAGACCAGCCAATAATTTTGGAATTAGCAATTCTGCTGTTTATCTAATGCAGCAACTTCAAAACAATGATAATTCATTATTTAGCTTTTTTGGAAATCCATATGCTTTAAAAAATATTCCTACAGCAAAAAATGTAATTGCCTGCTATGAAGATGATATTGTAACTCAACAAGTATTTTGTGATATGCTACAAGGTAAGCTTACACCAAAAGGAACTTTGCCTGTAACAGTAAATAAAGAGTATAAAGTGGGTGATGGTATTGTAAAAAAAAAGCCCAGTAATGTAGTAGTTGAAAACACTGTACTTGCTAAAAATATTGATTCTATTGTTTTTGATGCCATTAACAAAAAAGCTTTCCCAGGTTGTGTAGTTTTGGCTATTCAAAATGGAAAAACTATTTTCAATAAAGCTTATGGCACTACAAGCTTTGATAGCAAAACTGAAGTTAACAAAGAAATGGTTTTCGATTTAGCTTCTGTAACAAAAATTGCTGCAACCACAGTAAGCATTATGAAGTTGTATGATGAGGGTAAGCTCGACCTAAATAAAACTTTAGGTGATTACCTTTTATTTACAAGAAACACCAACAAATCCAACTTAGTTATTAAAGATATTTTATTACATCAAGCAGGATTAAATCCATTTATTCCTTTTTATAAAGCAGTAATTGATAGTGCTTCAGGCATTCCAAATTGGGATTTTTTTTCAACTTCTAAAGATGAAAAGCATAGTTTGCAAGTAGCTCACAATTTATATATATCAAATAGCTATCAACAAACCATTCAACAAAGAATTTTGGATAGTAAGTTATCTGCAAATGGAAAATATGTTTATAGTGATAACGATTTTATTTACTTAGGAAAAATTGTAGAAGCTCTTTCTGGCAAATCTTTAAATGGTTATGTAGAAGAAGTATTTTATAAACCTTTGGATATGCAATCAACTACTTATTTGCCTTTAAATAAAATGGATAAACAAAAAATAGCACCTACAGAAGTTGAAAAACATTTTAGACAACAACATATTTGGGGATTTGTACACGATGAAGGAGCAGCTATGATGGGTGGAGTAGCTGGCCATGCAGGGCTATTTAGCAATGCTAGTGACCTTGCAAAATTATTTGAAATGCTATTAAACAAAGGAAGTGTTAATGGAATTGAATTTTTAAAGCCATCTACTATCGAACTATTTTCAAGCTACCAAAGTGATATTAGTAGAAGAGGTTTAGGTTTTGATAAACCTGAAAAAGATAATGCAACACGAAAAGAAGCTTATCCATCAAAATCAGTTTCTTCTAAAACCTTTGGGCATACTGGTTTTACTGGCACTTGTGTATGGGTTGACCCAGATAAAAATTTAATTTATATCTTTTTAAGCAATAGAGTAAACCCTACTAGAGATAACAATAAATTAGGGCAAATGGGTATAAGAGGAAAAATTCAGGAGGCAATTTATGAGGTTATTAAGTAATTAGATTAATTTCTTAATTATTAAATGTAGGTGACTTAGTACACAATCTTTTGTAATGCTCCATAAATAATCAACTAGTTAATTACTGCGTTTATTTTTTCCCAAAGTATGTTATCAAATCCAGAAAGTGCAAAGCTAGGATTGGTTGGGTCTCCAGCATTTCCCATTCTAATTATAACCATGTTTTTGCTTGGTATTACATATATTCTTTGATCATTTGCACCCATTGCTGCATACATATCAATTGGTGCATTAGGTACTAAAGTACCATTAAAAACAGTTTGCATGCTAGGTACCATATACTTTGCTTTTCCATTTAGCCACCATAAATACCCATAACTAGGATTGATATTTTGAGAAGTTGATGTGCTTTCTTTAAAAAAAGATTCATTTATTATTTGATCGTTGCTCCATTTTCCATTGTTCAATGCTAATAAACCAAACCTTGCCATGCTTCTAGTGTTGCTATGATAAATGCTGAAAATAGGTCCAAAATTCCAGTAGCCTTCCATGCCAATTTTAGTTTTAATTTTTTCATTAAAATAAGTTTCAAAAGACTTACCACTAGTTGCATCAACAACATCCATTAATTTTTGAAATACATTACCATAAGCCCACCTTGTGCTAGCATCTGCCACATAAGTAAGATTAGATTTTATAACCAATTGTTTGGTATCGTCTAAACCACTTGTCATTGATAATAAATCTCTAACTTTAATTAATTGCTCCTTAATTAAAAGTGTGCTAGTCCAATTATTTCCCAAATATGAAGAAACTGAATTGTTAATGTTTAATAACCCTTCTTGCTGTGCAATTCCAATGGATGCAGAAGTTAAAGTTTTACCTGCACTATTCCATTCCCATGATTCACTTGCATTATGACCATTAAAGTATTCTTCCATTACTATTCTTCCATTCACCAAAATCATAAACGATTTTGTGTTTCTTGAAATTAAAAAATCTTTAAGAGGCTGTACCCCAGATTCTTTAAAACCCAAACTGGCTATTGATTTTGTTTCCCATGTATTACTTGTATTTGGTGGGTAATACATTGCATTACTTGTGTTGTTTGGAATGTCATTTTTTTTACAACCAACAATGTTTAAATATAGAAAGGCAACATAAATGATATATTTCATGTTTTTATTTAATTGACTATGATTATTAAATAAGGTTTAATGCACAATGAAATTACTGAACTTAATCAGCTTTTCAAAATAATGTAATACGAATTTTAAAATTAGTATTGTTCTAATTATTGTTGTTTAAAGTATTATAAGTGCTTTGTTGATTAATTATTTTGCAATTAGTTTAATTTTTTAGAGAATTTTGTGTATTAATTTAAAGGAATAATAGTGCTTTTGAAACTTTAAATTTTTTGGACTATAATTTACTAGAGTATGAGTTTTTGAATTGTATATATTCTTATAATTAATAATTTTTATTGCACATGACCTAAGAAATCAATTTTGTTTTTTATTAAATTGAACTATGTCGATTTCCTAAAACCAGTAAGTAGCTTTCTTTAAAATTTGTGAAAATGAGTCTATGTTTTTTATAGAATTCTTTCAATAAATTATAAAGTAAATAAACTTATTAATTAAAATGCTTAATGCCTAAATGGTTTTAAAAAGTGTATCATTGCTAAAACAACAGCAGCCTTATACAAGTTTTTTGAAAATTCATTTATAATTTCAAACCCAAAAAAACATTTGTAATTTGAAACTTTTTATACAAAATATGGTAAGCTTAAGATGCAAAATGTTGGTAAAAGCAGAGCTTGATAAATTAGAACTACCTTATAGTTATTTAGAGTTGGGTGAAGTGCATTTGATGGAACCCATTACTGAAATTAGTAGAAAACAATTAGCTGCTGTATTACACTTATCTGGATTAGAATTAATGGAAGACAAAACAGCTAAGCTTATTGAAAAAATTAAGAATATTATAGTAGAAATGGTGCATTATGATGACGAATTGCCAGAAGTTAAATACTCAGTTTTTATCAGTAATAAAATGGGAAAAGATTACCATTATCTTTCAGATTTATTTTCAAAAACAAAAGGCATGACAATTGAACATTTCATTATTGTTCATAAAATAGAAAAAGCAAAAGAATTAATAATGTACGATGAGCTAAATTTATCAGAAATCGCTTTCAAATTAAATTATAGTAGTGTAGCACATTTATCTCATCAGTTTAAAAAAATCACAGGTCTTACTCCCTCTTTCTTTAAAAGCTTGCAAAAAAAGAAACGTTCAAACTTAGAAGATTTATAATCCTTTATATTTTTTGAAGCAAATTATACAATACTTACTTTAAATTGTGTAACACAAGCGATAATTAAAAACAAACCTTTGTTCCAAAATTTTAATTTATGGAATTAGTAAAAAGGCTTGGGGTTTGGATGGATCATTCTAATGCAATTTTAATTGATGTTGATGCTGGAAAAATAGTACAGCATATAGATTCAACTTTTACACATCAAGTAAAAACTAAAGCACTAAGCCACAACGAAAGTGGTATGCACCACAAAGAGCATCAATTGCAAACCCAATATTATAAAGCAATTGCTGAGGCATTATTAAATTACAATAAGGTACTGCTATTTGGCCCTACAGATGCTAAGAAAGAGCTGCATAATTATTTACTGAAAGATGAGCATTATAGTCAAATCAAGTTACAAATAAAATCTGCCGATAAAATGACAGATAAAGAAAAAATTGCTTTTACAAAAGATTACTTTTTAAAGTTATTACAATAATTAAACAAATGAAAGTTGTATATATCGCAATACTTTGTTGGATTGTTGGGTGCAAAAAAAAACAGCAAACAGTAAAGCCAATTTTGCAAACAATTACACAATCAGTATATGCATCTGGAACAATTAAAAGCAATAATCAATATAAAGTTTTTACAACTGTTAGTGGTATTATTGAAACTGTTTTAGTTGCCGAAAATGATGAAGTAGCAATAGGAACACCACTTTTTTTAATTGCCAACGAACTGCAACAGTTACAGGAAAAAAATGCTGAGCTTAGTTATAATTTTAATACTATCAACTTTAATAAAGGTAAACTTCAAGATGCTCAATCTTTAATTAATGTGGCAAATAAAAAAATGAGAAATGATGCGTTGATGGTTGAGCGACTTCAAAATTTATGGAATGAAGGAATTGGTAAAAAAGTAGAATTAGAACAAAGTAAATTGACGTATGAGAATGCTAAAGCTGCTTATTCATCTGCTTTGCAGAAATTTACAGAGCTTAAAAAACAACTTTCGTTTTCATCGCAGCAAGCACAGAACAATTTGAAACTAAGTAGTAAAAATAAAAACGATTTTACGGTTAAAAGCAGTATTAATGGTAAAGTGTATCAAATTAATACAAAAAAAGGGGAGTTAGTTTCACCACAAATGCCTCTTGCAATTATTGGTAATACAAATGATTTTATATTGGAAATGCAAGTAGATGAGTACGATATTGTAGTAGTTGTTCCAGCATTGGAAGTTTTTGTGGTTTTAAATAGTTATAAAAATGAAGTTTTTAAAGCAAAGGTTACAAAAATTAATCCTATAATGAATGTGCAAACAAAAACATTTACCGTAGAAGCATCATTCATTGAAAAGCCACCAATTCTATATCCTGCTACTTCTTTTGAAGCTAATATTCTAATAAAAACGAAACAGAATGCTTTGCTTATTCCAAGAAGCTTTATGAAAAACGATTCCATTGTATTGTTGAGCACAGGTAAAGAGAGAATTGTAAAAACAGGAATGAAAGATTTTAATATGATAGAAATTATTGATGGAATAAATGAAAATGATATACTAGTAATGCACAAAAAATGAATATTCCATTAATAACTAAAATTTCAATATCCCTGTTAAAAGCAAGGCTTAAACAAACTATGGTAGCTGCTTTTGGTGTAACCTTTAGTATTACTATGTTTATTGCTTTATTAAGTTTTATGGCAGGCTTGAATGACTTATTGGATAATTTAATTTTAAACAGAACACCACATATAAGATTATACAACGAAATACTAGCAACAAAAATACAACCAATAAATTCAACCCAACTATTTTCATCATCTTACAATTTTGTGCAACATGTAAAACCAAAAGAAGACATTCTTGCTATAAAAAATAGTCAAGCCATAATTAACTATTTGCAAAAAGATAAAAATGTATTGGGGGTGGCACCTAAGTTAATTGTACCCATATTTTATAATGTTGGGATAATAAATTTAACTGGTGTAATTAATGGTATTGATGTAGATGCAGAAAATAGCTTATTTGCTTTTAATGATTATGTAATGGAAGGCAATACAATAGCTTTAAAGAACATTCCAAATAGTATTATACTGGGTATTGGAGCTGCAAAAAAAATGCTAATTCAGTTAGGTGATAATATACAAATCACAACAATTACGGGAGAAAGATTTTCGCTAAAAGTGGTTGGTTTTTTTCAGTCTGGTATTGAAGAGTTAGATAAAGTACAGAGCTATACCACTTTGGCAACTACTCAAAAAATATTAAGTAAACCCAATAGTTATATTACTGATATTCAACTAAAATTAATAGATATTAATAAAGCACCAATTATAGCAACACAGTATAAAGAACTATTTTCAACTGAAGCCACAGATATACAAACTGCTAATGCACAATTTGAAACAGGAAGTTCTGTAAGAACATTAATATCTTATGCAGTTGGCATTACACTACTAATTGTTGCTGGCTTTGGTATTTATAATATTTTAAACATGATGATTTACGAGAAAATGGATTCGATTGCAATTTTAAAAGCTACTGGTTTTTCTGGTAAAGATGTAAACAGAATATTTATCACAATAGCTTTAACCATTGGTATTGTTGGTGGGTTAATGGGGCTTGTGTTTGGTTTTGGATTATCAGCTTCGATTGCACAAATTCCATTTTCAACAGCGTCATTGCCAAAAGTAAAAACATACCCAATAAATTACAATCCAAAGTTTTATGTAATTGGAGCTATTTTTTCATTAGTCACTACCTATTTTGCTGGTTATTTTCCTTCAAAAAAAGCAAGTAAAATAGACCCAGTAGATATTATAAGAGGCAAATAATGGAAGCTAAAAAAATTATAGAAGCCCAACACATTTGTAAATCATTTTACGACCCTATAGAAGTAAAGGTTTTAAACGAAGTTAGCTTAACGATAAATGTTGGAGAGTTTGTTTCTATTATAGGAAAATCGGGTTGTGGCAAATCTACTTTGTTATATATACTTTCTACAATGGATACCAATTACACTGGCAGTTTAAGTATAGATGGTGTTGACATGAAAGGAAAAAAAGATGCCGATTTGGCTATTGTAAGAAACGAAAAAATTGGATTTGTATTTCAATTTCATTACTTGCTTAATGAGTTCAATAACTTGACTAATGTAATGTTACCTGGACTTAAATTAAACATGATAAGCAAAGCAGAAATAGAACATGTAGCGTATGAAAAATTAAAAATACTTGGCATTGAAAGCGAAGCTTTAAAAATGCCCAATCAATTAAGTGGTGGGCAAAAACAACGTGTTGCAATTGCAAGAGCATTAATAAATAATCCATTAATTATAATGGGTGATGAGCCTACAGGCAATCTTGATAAAAAAAATAGTGATATTGTTTTTGCAACCTTTAAAGAACTAGCTGAAACATACCACCAGTCGCTTTTAATTGTTACACATGATAATGATTTTGCCAAAAAATCTCATAGAATTATTGAAATGGAAGATGGGAAAATTATTGGTAGTTAAATTATAAAAATGTAAGTGTTTATTATAACCATTTTGCATGGAAACATTAAAGGTAAATACAATAAGTATTTGGCAAATGATGTAACATTTTTGCAAAATCTTGTAACACTGTCCACACTTTGTAGTTGACCTTTGTTTTATAAAATAATAAAAAATAAATGAAAAATTACAAACAAAAATTAGTTTCAGCAGCAGTAGTAATTATTGCAGTGGCTGGGCTTTCATCGTGTATGGATAACAATCCCAAAGACACAAAAATAGTTGCTGAGGAGAAAAACGAAAAGTATGTTGAGAATCATAGTTTTGAACAAGATGCACAATTTTTGGTTTCTGCTCACGAAATAAATCTTGAAGTTATTAGCTTAGGCAAGTTAGCACAACAAAAAGGAAATACAAGTCATGTTAGAGATTTAGGTAAGATGATGGAGAGTGAACACTTAAAATCTTTAGCAGATTTAACTACTCTAGCAAAAAGCAAAAATATTTCGATACCAACTTCTGATACCAAAAGTGTTCAAGAAAGTTATGAAAAATTAAATAAAAAAATTGGAAGTGATTTTGGAAAAGAATATAGTAGCATGATGGTAAGCAGTCATAAAAATGCTATTACACTATTTGATAAAGCATCTATTGAATGTACCGATCCTGAAATTAAAGCATGGGCATTAGCTACTATTCCTACACTTAGAAAACACCTTGATCTTTCATTAGAGTGCCAAAAAAAATGTGAGGAAAAAAAACGTTAAAACAAATCTCCAAATTATAAACCAAATTACAGCAATTGAATGAACATGTAACTGAACTTTAAAATCAGTTACATTTTTTGAAATAAATAGCAAGTAGCAATTTTATTAAAACATGCTTATAGCTTATAAAGCCTTTAAATGCTTGATTCTGGTACAAAATATCTGGCTTTTAATGTGGTTGTACTAGGTTAAAAAAAATTTATTTGTTAAAAATACTCCTACCCCAAAAAAGATAATCTAAAGAATTAATAAACATTTCTGCTAAAGTTACAAAGTACAAAAAGTTGCCTAAATACAACTGTAAAGTTTGCAAAAGTGTTACAACAAAAAAAATCATGTTAAAAAAAGAAACTAAATCGTTAAAGCAAAAACTTTTTGATGCTATGAATAAAGTATTAAAAAATAATAAAACTATTATTACTAATAAAATTGGAAAAGTTTTACAAAAAGCTATCAAGCAAATTGTAAAAAAATCAGATAAGCAAGTAAATAAAATACCAAATTAGAATAAGTAATATTTTATGGAAAAAAATGTAGGTATTATTGATAAGCTAGTTCGATTATTTATAGCAATCGTTATTGCTGTTTTATATTACTTTAATGTAATATCTGGAAAAGCAGAAATTGTATTTTCAATAATTGCTGTGTATCTTATACTCAGCAGTTATTTTAGTTTATGTTTTTTTTATTTTCTCTTAAAAATTTCAACAACAAGGAAAGATAAAAAAATCGATAAATTATTTCTCTAACTAATTATACAACTATAACACTTAATTGTATAACACATTAAACACAACACCATTGCACCTTTGTGCTGTTGAAACAATTCAGTTTCATAAAATAAAAAGTAATGAAAAATTATAATTTTAAATATAAAGTATTAACACTTTATTTAATGCTTGGATTATTAACTAACGTAAAAGCACAACAAGCAAACAGCATATCAACTTTTAAAGTTGGTATTAAAGCAGGAGCAAATCTTAGTAATTTGTATTCTAAAAATGTAAATAGTGAAAATGCATTGTTGGGTTTTAATGCAGGCTTTTTTGTTAAGCTCCCTGTTACTCAATTCTTTGCTATTCAGCCAGAGCTATATTATACAAGAAAAGGTGCCAAAAACGAGTATAATAATTTGTTTGCAACAGGAAACGTGAAGTATACTTTTGACTATGTAGAATTACCAATTTTGGCAGTAATCAATATTTCTAAAAATTTCAACATACAAGCTGGACCATATGTGGGTTATTTATTGAGTGGTAAAGTAATTAATGAATCAAACGTTAGTCTTTTCGATTTTGAAAGAAATATCTCTACCGACGATTATAATAAATTGGATGCTGGCCTTATTGGTGGAATAGGTGTTGACTTTAACATGATAAGTTTTATGCTTAGATATAATTATGGTCTAACAAGAGTAGGGAAAGATAAAAACTATAGCGGTGCAAACTATGTTTTTCCTGATGGAAAAAACAGTGTATTATCACTTAACATAGCCATATCATTTAACTAATTAATAATTTTAAAAATGAAAAAATTAGTACTTGCAATTATTTGTTCTACATTTCTTTTACTAGCAAATAATGTACAAGCACAAGAAAACGAAAAAGTAGAAAAAGCTCGAAAAGAAGTTTTAGATGCCAACAAGAATTTAAACGAAGCTAAAAAAGATTCTGCAAATGACTTTAATGAGTATCGAAAAGAAGCAGAGAAAAAAATTGCTGAGAATAAAGTAAAAATTGCTCAACTAAAATCCGAAAGTCCTAAAGATAATAGTAATGATGCAGCAAAATTTAAAAAGAAAGTATTGGCATTAGAACAAAGAAATAACGAATTAAAACGCAGAATACAAAAAGCTAAGTACACTAAACAAACTACATGGATAAAATTTAAAGATGAGTTTAAGCATGATATGGATGGACTTGGCAAATCAATAAGTGACATATTTAAAAGTAATACTAATTAATAACTAATAAAAAGTCCAGTCTATATGAATAAAGAAAAGGGGTTTTTTTTATACGACTGGATTTTTTTACTTTCTAATGTATGATTGAATTAAAAACATTCTCACCAAATAAAAACAAAAAAATGTCATTAATTAATGCTTTGAACTGGCGTTATGCAACAAAAAGAATGAATGGATTAAAAATTCCACAACAAAAATTGAATAATATTTTAGATGCCATTGCTTTAGCTCCATCATCATTTGGGCTTCAACCTTTTTCTATTTTAGTAATAGAAAATGAAGAGCTACTTAAGAAAATAAAACCAATTGCATCTAATCAGCCACAAATAACAGAAGCTTCTGCTTTGCTTGTTTTTGCATCATGGGATACCATTACATCACAAAAAATTAATCACTACATTTTGCAAATTGCAACACAAAGAAACGTTAGCATTGATAGTTTACAGCAATTTAAAGAGTACATGGAAATTTTATTAAAACAAAGTGATGCAGATAATTTAGTTTGGAGTAGCAAGCAAACTTATATTGCCTTAGGAGTTGCTTTAGTCGCTGCTGCTGAAGAAGAAATTGATAGCACACCAATGGAAGGTTTTGATAAGAATTTGTTAGACGATTTGTTGCAATTAAAGGAGAAAGGCTTAAGAAGTTCAGTGCTTTTAACATTAGGCTATAGAGATAGCAAAACAGACTATTTGGCAAATCTTAAAAAAGTAAGAAGAGAGAAAAGTAAACTTTTTATAAGCATTGTATAACTTGAAACAACTATCTAAAATGTTTTTGTGTATTATAATAAAGTGTTTTCAAATTAAAATTCTTCGTTATGTACTTTTTAATAGTATATAGTTAAGTTACAATAAAATGATGCAAACAGTTTTAAACGAAAGTTTTGGAACATTAAGCCAAACAATAAATGAACTGGTAAAGTTGGGCTACACACACGACTTTAATATAAAAGGAAATAGTGTTATTTTTCTAAAAAGCAGTACAAATTTATTGCCTAGCGAATTTAAAATAGACAAGGTTTATCGATTTGAAGGAGACACTGATCCTCAATATCAATCTATACTTTATGCTATTTCATCAGTAAAGTATGATTTAAAAGGTACTTTAGTTAATGGTTATGGAACTTCAACAGATGAGATTACATCAAAGCTAATTGAAAAATTGAATATCAATTACTAATGAAATGTATAAAGCACTAGTTTAGATTAATCATACCAAACCAAAAGTAATAGGTATAGAATTAAAAAAGTTTTATCAATTTTTTAATTCTACTATGTAAAGTTAGTAGCTAAAAAACTCTTAATAAATAAATGTTTTGTTTATCTCTTTGAATAACTAAATATAAAACTTTTAATTATTGGCTATGAAAACTACAATTTTTTAGTGGTATGCTAAAAGCAAAAAGTGAAAAAAAAATTTTAATAATAGGAGGAGGATTTGCTGGAATTGAATTCGTAAAAAAAATTGATAAAAATTTGTTTAATGTTACATTAATAGACAAACTAAATCATCATCAATTTCAGCCTTTATTTTATCAGGTAGCTACATCTCAAATAGAACCATCCAGCATTTCCTTTCCATTTAGATACATTTTTAAATCCAATAGAAAGATTCAAATTCGCCTTGCAGAAGTTTTTAGAATTAACCCAACTGCAAATGAAATTTCTACTTCAATTTGTTTTATATCGTACGATATTTTAGTGCTTGCAACAGGCTGTAAAACTAATTTTTTCAACAATCATGTTATCGAGAAAAATGCCTTCACATTAAAAACTACTTATGATGCCATTTCAATTCGAAACCAAATTATTTCTGTATTTGAAAAAATACTTTGTGCTAAAAAGGAAGAATTGGAAGGTCTTTTAAATCTTGTAATTGTAGGAGCTGGGCCAACTGGTGTAGAATTAGCAGGTGCATTTGCAGAGATTAAAAAATTTGTATTACCTAAAGACTATCCTAGTATTAATTTTTCAAAGTTTACTATTTATTTGATTGAAGGCAGTAAAAAGGTATTAAATTCAATGAATGCAGAATCTAGCAAAACTGCTTTATCTTATTTAACCAAAATGGGTGTAAGCATAATTACAGAATGTTTTGTAAATGAGTATGATGGTGTGTTGGCAAAACTTTCAAATGGCCAATCAATACCAACAGCAACATTAATTTGGGCAGCAGGTGTAGAAGGTAATAAAATACAGGGATTGCCAGAAGACATTTGGATTGCTAACAAAAGAGTAATGGTAGATAGATATAATAAAGTAATTGGTTTTGACAATATTTATGCAATAGGCGACATTGCTTGCATGAGTACTCCAAAATACCCCAAAGGGCATCCTCAAGTTGCACATGTTGCCATTAAGCAAGCTAAATTGTTGTGTAGCAATTTAAAGCAAGTATTTAATAAAAAAACTTGTACTGAATATGAGTATAATGATTTAGGAACAATGGCTACAATAGGAAGAAATAAAGCTGTTGTAGATTTTTCATTTGCAAATTTTAAAGGATATTTTGCATGGTTAATTTGGATGTTTCTTCACTTAATGCTCATACTTACTGTTAAAAATAAACTCATCATTTTTATAAATTGGGCTTGGGTATATATTACAAAAAATAGTTCGTTGCGATTAATTTTAAAAACAAATAAAGTAACCAATAATATCAGCTAGGGTTTTAAGTTTAACTATCAATAAAAAATTTCATGGATAAAGCGTTAGGTACATTACTTAACGCTTTTATTTTTTATAAAATCACAACTATACAAAAAACTAAGGTTTACCTTTTACTTATTACCATTGGTATGGTTGTAATTTATAGCCATACTCATTTTAAGAGTAAAGAAAACAAATTATACAACTTAAATCTATAATTGTATAACAGCTAAAGTGCTTAGCCAATACACCTTTGTATTGTTGAAACAATTCAGTTTCTACTAAATAAATAAAGATGAAAAGTAACGAGTCATTACAAAAAAGTGTTCAAGATGCTATTAAATGGCAACCCTTGCTTCATGCTGCAGAAATTGGTGTTACTGTGCATGATGGAGTAGTTACACTTACAGGAAGTGTAGATAGTTATACCAAAAAATTGGAAGCAGAAAATGCTGCTAAAAATGTAGTAGGTGTAAAAGCAGTAGTTGAAAAGATTGAAGTGCACCATCATGAAAGTTGGAGTAAAAAAACAGACAATGATATTGCTGATGAAATATTAAATGCTTATAAATGGAACTGGCAAATACCAGATGATAAAATTAAAGTAAGAGTTGAAAATGGATGGGTGAATTTAGAAGGAGAATTAAATTGGAATTACCAAAAACAAGAAGCCAAAAATGCCATTAAAAGCCTAGAAGGAATTGTGGGGGTTAACAACAATATTACCATAAAATCACAATCAGCTGATGCAATGGAAAAAGAAGTTATTGAGCATCATTTAAAACGAAGTTGGGCATTAAATGCAGATGATATTAAAGTAGCTGTAAACGGCACTAGTGTTACGTTAAGTGGCACAGTAGGTTCATTATACCAAAAAGAAGAAGCAGGAAGAATTGCTTGGAATACACCTGGCATTTGGAACTTACATAACAATTTAGTAGTAGAATACATTTTTACAGAGAGTTTTTAAAGCTTTAGAAAAATACAATAAATACTATAAACTTCCACTACAAAAAAATAATATGCGTAAACTACTAATTGCAATTGATTATTCTCTAGCAGCAGAAAAAGTTGCAATGCTAGGCAATGAATTAGGCAAAGCCATGAATGCAGAAATTGTTTTATTGCATGTTATTGAGGATATACAATATTATGATTCTGCCATTTACAATCCAATAATGGGATATGGTGGTTTTACTAGTATTAATTTTTTAGATAATGATGTTTTAAAAAGTATTGAGAAAGAGGCTAATCATTTTTTAGAAAAAACTAAATTGTTTTTAGGTAACATGCATATTAAAACTAAAGTGTGTCATGGTTCAATTACCAATACAATCATACAATATGCAAACGATGAACATTGCCAATTAATTGTAATTGGCACACATAGCAGAAACATGTTGGAAGAGTTGTTTTTAGGAAGCACTGCACAAAAATTATTGAAATATTCCAATGTTCCCTTATACATTATTCCAATAAAAAATATATAAAAATGAAAACTAATTTAGAAGTTGAAAAAGGGAAACCTCATATTATAATTGAAATAATTGAATATATGCCAAAAGCAGTAGTAAGTAGAACCATCATAAAAAAAACAACAGGTAATATAACTGCAACCTCTATGACTGTAGGTGAAGAGTTAGCAGAAAAAATAAGTCCGTTTGATACTTATGTACAGATTATTGATGGTGCAGCAAAAGTTACCATTAATGGTAAAGAAATAACTTTAAAACTTGGTGAAGGGATAGTAATACCTGCAAATGCTAAACATAGTTTTAACGCAGATGAACAATTTAAAATGATTACTACTGTAATAAAAAGTGGCTACGAAGAATAACAACAATAAAGGATTAAATATTAACAAATAAAAAAATAAAAGATGAAATTAATAAACTTTTTAATGGTTTTTACAAGTATGGTAATACTCAGTTGTTGCACAACAACTAAAAAATTCCCAGTTTCTACTACAGTTCCTGCTGCTAATTTTTCATTAAAGAAGAATACAGATAATCAAAAGAACTTTGTTTTAGAAATTACTGCAGAAAATTTAGCAAGTGCAGATAGACTTACACCACCTGGAAATAACTACTCTGTTTGGATTGTTACCAATGAAAATCGTGTAAAAAATGTTGGACAACTTGTTGTGAAAAATGCACGCAAATCAACTTTTAAAACAACTACTCCATACGATTTTAGTGAGGTGTTCATTACTGTTGAAAATAGAGGTGATTTAGAATATCCTGTAGGTATAGAGATAACAAGAATGAAATTATAAATAACAATATAAATAATAAACATGTCAAAACAAAAAGAAGGAAAACAAAAATCCGATAAAAAAATTGCAGCTAAAAGTCCTAAAGAAAAAAAAGCATATAAGGCTTTAAAGAAACTGCAGAACAACAATAGTGATAGAATATTTATTTAAAGAAACAACATGATAACAGTAAATAAATTAGGTATTCTTTTGCAAAAAACGGCTAATGCTTTTGAAAATGAAGGTGTTTTAAATCCAGCAGTGATAAAGGTTGGCAATTACATTCATTTGTTTTATAGAGCAGTAACAAAAGACAATTATTCAACTATTGGTTATTGTAAATTATCTGCTCCAATGGTAATAGAAACGCGTAATAATACTCCAATGCTTATGCCACAAGCAGACTATGAGTTTCAGGGGTTGGAAGATCCAAGAATAGTGAAAATTGAGGATACTTATTATCTTTCTTATACTGCTTTTAATGGAATTAATGCTTTAGGTGCCTTAGCAACATCGAAGGATTTGTTGCATTGGAAAAAGCTTGGTATAATAGTTCCTCAAATTACTTATGAAGAGTTTAAACATTTTACCGAATCAAGTGGCACTGTACGCGAAAAGTACACAAGGTTTAATGATTATCAAAATAGCCATCAAAAACAAGATAGAAAAATATTTTTATGGGATAAGAATTTGATTTTTTTTCCAAGAAAGATTAATGATAAATTTTGTTTCTTACATCGCATTAAACCAGATATTCAAATTGTTGTAACAATAGAAAAGTTAGAAGATTTAACAATAGATTTTTGGCAAAATTATTTTTCAAGTTTTGATGAGTATATTGTTTTATCGCCAAAGTATCCTCATGAAGTAAGTTATATTGGTAGTGGTTGCCCTCCAATAGAAACTTCAGCTGGTTGGCTAATTATTTATCATGGGGTGCACGATACTGTAAAAGGATATGTGTATTCTGCTTGTGCAGCCTTACTTGATTTAAACAATCCACAAAAAGAAATTGCTAGGCTTTCTTATCCTTTGTTTTTTCCAGAAAAAGAATGGGAGTTAAAGGGTGAGGTTAATAATGTTTGTTTCCCTACTGGAGCAATTGTTGAAGATGATTCACTCTATATATACTATGGGGCAGCAGATGAGCGAATTGCAGTAGCATCATTAAGTATGAAAGATTTATTAGCTGAACTAGCATTACATAAAAATTAAAAAGATGTTTATGACAACAACCGACATTGTATTGTATCAATCATTGCGAAAGGGTAACTTCAAAAGCGAGTCTTTAGAACTGCTGACTTTAGTACAGAAAGACAATTTAAAAATGGAAAATAAGCTTCCTGAAATTCTTTTTATTACGTCATTTCCACCAAGAGAGTGTGGCATTGCTACGTACTCACAAGATTTAATCAATGCACTAAACAATCAATTCAGCAGCTCGTTTGATTGTGTTGTTTGTGCATTGGAAACAGATTCAGAAAAACAGCACTATAAGCAACAACCTCATTTTATTCTAAATACAGATTGCCACAATTCTTTTTTAAAAAATGCTTTTTATATAAATAAAAATCAAAATATAAAATTGGTGGTAATGCAACACGAGTTTGGCTTTTTTGCTAAAAGTGAAAATAGTTTTAAAGCGTTTTTTGAAACTATTTCTAAACCCATTGTTTTTGTTTTTCATACTGTTTTACCCAAGCCAAATGAAGAGTTAAAGTGCAAAGTACAAGAAATGGCTGCAATTGCATCTTGTATAATTGTTATGACATTGAATGCTGCTGAAATATTGATAAATCAATATGATATTGCTGAATATAAAATTACAGTAATTGCACATGGCACCCACTTAGTTCCTCCTTTAGAAAGGTTAAAATTAAAACAGCAATACAATTTAGTCAACAGAAAAGTGTTAACTACTTTTGGGCTATTAAGTAGTAGTAAAAATATTGAAAGCACTTTACAAGCTTTGCCAACAGTTATTGCAAAACATCCAGATGTTTTATTTTTAGCAATTGGAAAAACCCACCCTTCAGTAGTTAAAAATGAAGGCGAAAAATACAGATTGTTGCTTGAAGAAAAAGTAAAAGAATTACAACTTGAACAACATGTAAGGTTTGTAAATGAGTATTTGCAATTACCTGTTTTACTAGAATACTTGCAACTTACCGATATTTATTTATTTACTTCTAAAGACCCAAATCAGGCAGTAAGTGGCACATTTTCTTATGCCGTAAGCTGTGGTTGCCCCGTAATTTCAACACCTATACCTCATGCCAAAGAAATTTTAAAAGATAGCAATGGATTAATAGTTGCTTTCGAAAATCCCCCACAATTAGCAAAAGCTATTAATACCTTGTTAGATGACGAAAAACTACGATTAAAAATTTCGTCAAATAGCTTTCACAAAATGGCTGCTACAGCATGGCAAAATTCTGCAATTGCACATGCTTTGCTTTTTAAAAAACTAACTCAAGAAATTTGTGAGTTGCAATATAAATTACCACCAATTATACTTGCACATATAAAAAAAATGACTACAAATTTTGGTATGATTCAATTTGCCAAAATTGCTAATCCAGATATTTTTTCTGGCTTTACATTAGATGATAATGCAAGGGCTGCTGTGGCATTGTGCCAACACTATCAAATCTTTGAGAATAAACAAGATTTAGCTTTAATTGATATCTATTTACAATTTATAAAACATTGCTTGCAACCCAATGGTTACTTTAAAAATTATGTAACTAAACATAAAGAATTTACAAAACAAAATGAGGATGAAAATTTAGAAGATAGCACAGGACGAGCCATTTGGGCGTTGGGTTACATAAGCTCACAAAAAAATATACTGCCAACAAACTTAACCAATGAAGCCAATAATTTAATTGCTAGAGCCATGCCTCATTTAAAAAATATTCACTCTACAAGGGCTATGGCTTTTATTATTAAAGGATTGTATTACCAGAATAATAAAGAAAATATTAGTTTAATTGAAACGTTTGCAAATAGAATAATGCAAATGTATAAGCACGAAAAAACAACTAATTGGCATTGGTTTGAAGCCTATTTAACTTATGGCAATAGTATTTTGCCAGAGGCTATGTTGTGTGCTTATGAATGTATTGGTAAGGATGAATATAAAAATATTGCTAAAGAAAGTTTCAACTTTTTGTTATCAAAAATTTTCATCGATGGAAAAATTAAAGTAATATCTAATAATGGTTGGCATTTAAAAGATGTGACTTTAAGCAATGTTATTGGTGGTGAACAGCCAATTGATGTAGCCTATACAATAATTGCTTTAGAAAAATTTTACAAGTTTTTCAACAAAATAGAATATAAACAAAAAGCTTCACTTGCATTTAGCTGGTTTTTAGGTAATAACCATCTTAATCAAATTGTATATAATCCTTGCACTGGAGGTTGTTACGATGGTGTTGAAGAACACAATGTAAATCTAAATCAAGGTGCTGAATCTACACTAAGCTATTTAATGGCGAGATTGGCTATTGAAAGATTGCTGATAAGTGAAAATACTAGTACAAATATTAAAATGGAAAATTTAATTGAAACACAATTAGACGTACTTGAGAATACTTTTTTATAGTACCATAAGTATGAATAGTCTTTTTTAGAATTCAAGAAAATGAAACTGTAGCATTTGTTTTTTTCAAAAAATTTAATGGGTATTTGGTAAAATGCATTTTCTAACATCATGGAGTTTTGCAGTATGATTATTCTCTTAACAACTTAAATTCAATA
Source organism: Chitinophagaceae bacterium (assembly GCA_049242885.1). Lineage (GTDB taxonomy): Bacteria > Bacteroidota > Bacteroidia > Chitinophagales > Chitinophagaceae > CAIVPM01. The sequence goes on along the minus strand of JBMLOQ010000057.1, from coordinate 10,053 downwards.
ACCTATAAGGTAAAATTAAAGTGCCAATTTACAATGAAATTAAAGTTTAAATTTTTATTGGGAATTCAGCTAATGCTTAGTTTAGAATTGATTGCACAGAAGATTGATTTGCCAAACAATAGTTTTTATATTCAATTAAATGAGCACCAAAAAAAGTATTTGCAAATTGCAAAACTTGGTGGATTTCCGTTTATAAGAATGCCCCAAAAACACTACGTTATAAATGATAGTAGCAAAAATATTTACTCATTAAAAAAATACTTGCTGTTGTCAAATGATTTACTTGTAAATGATAGTACAAAATTTTTTACACAAAAACTATTTGATGCAATAATGCACTATCAAGTAAGGATGGGTTTACATGCAAATGGCAAAATAGATGCTGCTACAAGAAAAGAAATGAATACATCTATTGCAGTGAGGTTAACACAAATGGAAATTAATTTACAACGAATGCGTTTAATTAAGCACACTTTAAATAATAATTATATTGTAATAAATATACCAGAATTTAAGCTGCATATTGTTGAAGATAATGTTTCAATTTATGATGCTAATGTTGTTGTAGGTAAGGCTGGTACACAAACTTTAGTATTTAAAGATAGCATTTCATCTGTTGTATTAAATCCATATTGGAATATTCCATCTAGCATTATTTACAAGGAAATATTGCCAAAAATCTTTAGAAATAAAAACTATTTGGTTGAGAATAATATGGAAATGCTTTCTGATAGTCCACCTATAATTCGTCAAGTTCCAGGCAATACAAATTCATTAGGGAAAATGAAATTTCTTTTTCCAAATAGCCATAACATTTATTTGCATGATACCCCAGAAAAGTATCTTTTTAAAAATTACAAACGTGCCCTTAGTCATGGTTGTATAAGAGTTGAAAATCCAAAAGTTGTGGCAATTTATTTGTTGCGAAATAGTAAGCAATGGAATGCATCAGCAATAGATTCAGTTTTAATTTCAAACGTGGAAACTCCTATCCAGCTTGCACCTAAAGTGCCAATATATATTGTATATTTTACAGCATGGGTTAATTTTAAAGGAGAACTTAATTTTAGAAAAGATGTATATAAAAAAGATAAAATATTTGTAAAATAGTAAGTATAAATAATGTAAACATTTTGCAAAATTGTATAACAGTTTTCAACCACTTAAGCACCACCTTTGTATCGAAACATATCAGTCATTTAATAATAAACTAAAAACTCATTTTGAACAATTTACTTTATACAGTTGCCATTATCTTAGTTGTGCTTTGGGCAATTGGCTACTTAGGATATCAAGCAGGTGGAATAATACATTTACTATTAGTTATTGCAATTGTTGCAATACTACTTAGAGTAATTAAAGGCAAAACTCAAGAATAATAATTTATAATTTAATAATTTAAAAACAAAAAACATGAACACAGGTAAAGTAGTATTAAGTATTGCAGCCTCAATGGCTGTGGGTGCATTATTAGGAATTTTGTTTGCTCCAGACAAAGGGAGTAATACTAGAAGAAAAATTGCTAGTAAAGGTAAAGAGTATGCAGATGACGTTAAAGAAAAATATAACGACATTGTAGATGGTGTTGCTGAAAAGTTCGAAAGTTTAAAGCATGGTGCCGAAAATTTACTATCGAGAGGAAAAGATGAATTAGCAAACATGCAAAAAAGTAACGCTTAATTTATACAATGAAAGCAGACACAACATTGGTTGAAGTAATTGCCGAAAAAATAGAAAAATTTGGCTCCCTTTCTATTGAATTAGAAAAGCTAAAATTGATTCGCAAATTTTCCAATGTTGCTGCTTTTATTGCTTTTAAGTTATTAGTAGGATTATTGCTTTTTCTATTTTTTCTATTTGCCAATATCAGTTTAGCTTTATGGTTAGGAACTTTACTTGGAAATAGTTATTATGGATTCTTGGTAATATCAGCATTTTATTTTTTATCACTTCTTGTGGCTATTTTGCTTTGTAAAAACACTTTTCAGCATTACATTATTAGCAGTATCAGTAATTTTTTAAAACAATGAAAACTATAAATCAATGCTGTAATACTTATTCCTTAGATGAAGAAATTATGTTGTTACAAGTAAAAAAAGAACAGGCATTTAAAGAATTAAAAGATGAATTTAAATTCTCTTTAGAAAAGACTGCTTCAAATGCTTTTAGTGATAATATTTTCTATAAAATTCTTACCAACATAGATTGCAGAAATGAAAGTATAGCCATTGCAGCTGGGTATATTGCTCAAGAATTAGTTATAAAAAAATCTTCGAGTGTAATTACAAAATTTATTGGTAATACAGTTAAAGAATTTGTAACTGCAATTACTGAAAAAACATTAGCTTCTTTTAAGTCAAATTAGTGTGTTTTTGCACATTAAACTAAATCTTTAACTCATCAATTAGTTTCTACATGAATAAATATAAACTTGAAATAGCAGTGTTTTTTTGCATGCTTTTTATGTCTTGCACGTCTACTAAGTTAACCAGTAATTGGCATGATCCAAACAAAACTATTACTATTAATACGTTAAAAAAAGTACTAGTGGTAGCAATCTTTAAAAATGAAGCAAGCAATAGAACTGCTGAAGACCAAATGGCAGCTTATTTAAATGGTAAAGGGGTAGTGGCTTATAATTATTTAAATGACAAGATTGATAAAAAAAGTACTGTTGATGTAAGAAATAAAATTAGAGTTGATGGCTTTGATGGTGCTATAACTATGCGTTTGATAGATGTTGATAAAGAAAAAGTATATACACCATCATCAAGAAATATTTATCCAGATTATTATCGTACTTTTGATAGGTATTATTATCGTGGATGGAATAACTATAATTCACCAGGTTACTTCACCACAACCAAAACATTTGTAATTGAAATTATTGTATTTTCAATAAAAGAAGATAGTGTTATTTGGGTGGGAGTTACCAAAACAACAAATCCAAATGGAGTAGAACAACTTATAAGCGAAGTGGCTGAAATAGTTTACAGTAAAATGAAAAAACAAGGATTTATTAATGAGTAAAAATGCCCATAAATTATTTCAATACGAATGGTTTAACTACAAAGCAAGTTGAACTTGCCAGACAAGAATTTGGACAAAATAAGTTAAGTCATAAAAAAGAATTTACATTTTTAAAAACACTAGTACGCATATTAAAAGACCCCATGCTGGTTCTTTTAATGGTGGCTTCTATCATATATTTTATAAGCAATAAGATTGGTGATGGAATTTTTATGGCTGCAGCAATTATTTTTCAAACTTCCATTTCCTTATTTCAATATTCAAAAAGTAAAAATGCAATTGATAAGTTGAAAGACTTATCTCAACCACATTCTAAAGTTATTAGAAATGGTAAAATTGAAGCTATTAAAAGTGAAGATATTGTAATAGGGGATAGCCTATTGGCAGAAGAAGGAACTTTAATAAGTGCCGATGGTATTATTTTTCATTCAAACGATTTTTCTGTAAACGAATCCATACTTACTGGAGAGTCTTTTGCTGTTTTAAAAGATAAAGACAGCGATGACAATAAGGTGTATAGTGGCACTACTGTTGCAAGTGGCTTGGCCATTGTAACCATTACAGCTATTGGTAATGAAACCAAATTAGGCAAAATTGGAACCAGTTTAGAAAGTATTACAGAAGAAAAAACGCCACTTGAAAATCAGATTGCAAATTTTGTTAAAAAAATGGCAATTGCAGGTGCAATAGTATTTGTAATTGTTTGGGCTATTAATTTTTATCATACGCTTAATTTGCTGAAAAGCTTACTGCTTTCACTTACGCTTGCTATGAGTATTTTGCCAGAAGAAATACCTGTTGCATTTACAACATTTATGGCATTGGGTGCTTGGCGTTTAATGAAACACGGAATCATTGTTAAGCAAATGAAAACAGTTGAAACACTTGGCAGTGCTACGGTTATTTGTACAGATAAAACTGGCACAATTACAGAAAATAAAATGAGTTTAGCAAAATTGTATCTGTTAAAATCTAATAAAACTGTAGAATTAAATGAGGAGTTAGATGATGACGAAAAAGAATTATTGCAACTAGCCATGTTTGCAAGTGAACCCCATCCTTTTGATCCAATGGAAGTTGCATTGCATCAAAGTTATATAGCAAAACACAAGAAAGATTGTCGTTCGAATTATACATTAGTTCATGAATATCCATTAGAGGGCAAACCTCCCATGATGACACATGTATTTGAGCATAACAACGGCAGCAAAATTATTGCAGCAAAAGGAGCTCCAGAGGCATTGGTGCAAGTTTCCAATCTTACTTCACAAGAATTAAAACAAATACAATCGGCTATACAAGAATTAGCACAAGAAGGTTATAGGGTTTTGGGTGTTGGTTTCTCTGATTTTGATAGTGAAACTTACCCAGAAAAGCAACAAGAATTACCTTTTGTATTTAAAGGTATAGTAGCATTTTATGATCCTCCAAAACATAACATTAAGCAAGTATTAAATGATTTTTATAAAGCAGGCATTTCTGTAAAAATTATTACTGGCGACAATGCAGCAACTACCACTTCAATTGCTAAACAAGTAGAATTTAAAGGATTTGATAAAACTATAACTGGAGACGAACTAATGCTGTTGGATGATGCGAGTTTAAAGTCTTGTGTAATGGAAAAAGCAATTTTTACAAGAATGTTCCCTGAAGCAAAATTAAAAATTATTAATGCCCTAAAAGCAAATCATCAAATTGTTGCTATGACTGGAGATGGTGTAAACGATGGGCCAGCATTAAAAGCTGCACATATTGGCATTGCTATGGGTAAAAAAGGTACTGAAATAGCTAAGCAGGCTGCATCTCTAATTTTATTAGAAGATGATTTGTCTAAAATGGTAGATGCTGTAGCTATGGGGAGAAAAATTTATACTAACTTAAAAAAAGCTATTCAGTACATTATTTCCATTCACATCCCTATTATTCTAACAGTATTTATTCCATTAGCATTAGGATGGATTTATCCTAATATATTTTTACCAATTCATGTTATTTTCTTAGAAATTATTATGGGCCCCACTTGCTCAATTATATATGAAAATGAACCCATTGAAAAAAATACTATGCAACTAAAACCTAAAAAATTAACTCACACTTTTTTTAGCTGGAAAGAACTTTCTCTCAGTATAATTCAGGGTTTAATAATTACAGTAGGCACATTATCGGTTTACCAATATGCAGTTTTTAATGCTTACAATGAAAGATTAACAAGAACAATGGTTTTTACAGTTTTAATTGTAGCTAACATCTTTCTTACTTTAATTAACAGATCTTTTCATTATTCTATCTTAACCACATTAAAGTATAAAAATAACCTAGTGCCGTTAATCATATTTATAACTATTGCACTCTTAAGTATTATATTGTTTGTAGCACCATTAACCAATTTTTTTGAGTTTGAAAGCTTGAATTTACAGCAGTTATTAACCTGTATTGCAATTGGATTAATTTCTGTAATTTGGTTTGAAGTAGTAAAATGGATAAAGGGAACTAATAAAAATGTTGGTTAAACACAGTTAGCATTTTTAAAATTTATAATCGCTAGTTGAGTTTAAAAATCAACAACTTTAATTAGCAAGTAGCAATTTTATTACCTTAAATAATTTCTTTTTTAAAGCTTTCTTATCCCAATACAATTGCCCCTAAAGGGGGTATATGCACATTAATTGTAAACCACTTATCTTTTTTATCATTTGCATTTACTTTTTCACCAATAATTTCTGTTGGATTATAAACATCACCTGTACCCCAAAACTCCTTACTATCGCTGTTAAAAATTTCTTTCCATTTCTGTTTGCCATGTATATGAATAGTGAAATTGTTAATTGGAATAGGGGTTACATTCATGGCAATCAAAACATCGTCTTTTCCTGGTTTGTTGCCTACACGTTTATAAACCATAATCCCTTTACTCGCATGGTTTAAATCTACCCATTCAAAACCACCTTGTTCAAATTGTTTTTCATACAACGCTGGATATGTTTTGTATAACTCATTCAACTTTTGTACACAAAATTGCATTCCTCCATGACTTACAAAATCCAATAATTTCCAATTTAATTCACTTTTGTAGTTCCATTCTTCCGATGCTGCAAATTCATTACCCATAAATAATAACTTACCACCAGGGTGTGTAAACATATAAGTATAGAGTAAACGTAAATTGGCAAATTTTTGCCATTCATCCCCGCTCATTTTATATAGCATAGGACTTTTTCCATGAACTACTTCATCGTGACTAAGTGGTAGCATAAAGTTTTCATCATAAAAATACATCATACTAAATGTAAATTCATTTTGATGAAATTCTCGGTAAATGCTATCTTTTTTAAAATAACCCAAAGTGTCGTGCATCCAGCCCATCATCCATTTCATTCCAAAGCCTAAGCCACCATCAAAAATGGGTTTACTTATTTTTGGCCAATCTGTGGCTTCTTCTGCAATAGTTTGCACGTCTGGAAAATCTCTATAAATACAAGCGTTTAAATCTTTTATAAAACTTATGGCTTCAAGGTTTCCATTTCCACCAAATTCGTTGGGCTCCCATTGACCCTCATTTCTGCTGTAATCTAGTCTTAGCATACTGCTTACTGCGTCAACTCTTATTCCATCTATATGAAAAATATCAAACCAAAATCTTGCACTACTAATTAAAAAACTTTTTACTTCTCCTCTGCTGTAATTAAAAATATAACTATTCCAATCTGGGTGATAGCCCTTTCTCATATCGGCATATTCGTATGTATGTGTTCCATCAAACATAAATAAACCATGTGCATCATAAGGAAAATGGCTGGGTACCCAATCTAGTATCACACCAATATCGTTTTTGTGAAAATCATTAACCAAATCTGCAAAATCTTGTGGGTTTCCAAACCTTGATGTTGGTGCAAAGTAACCTGTACCTTGGTAGCCCCAACTTCCATCGAAAGGGTGCTCCATAACTGGCATAAATTCTACGTGTGTGAAGCCCATTTTTTTTACATAGGGAACCAGCTTTTCTTTAATTTCTTGGTAAGAAAAATAGGTTTCTTCATCGTTCTTGTCTGGTCTCATCCAGCTAGCTAAATGAACCTCATATACACTATAAGGAGCATCAAGTGCATTGTGTTTTTTACGTTTTTTCATCCATGCTTCATCGGTCCATTCAAATTCAGTTCCCCAAGTTATTGAAGCTGTATATGGGCGTTTTTCCCAAAAATGAGCATATGGGTCTCCTTTATCTAAAAGCATTCCTTTATAGCCAACAATGTGATATTTATAGGCTTCGCCACCAAGAACATTAGGTATAAATCCTTCCCAAATTCCACTGCCATCTTGCCTTACAAAAAGCAAATGACTTTCTTTGTTCCAGTTATTAAAATATCCTGTAATACTTACTTGTGTTGCATTGGGTGCCCAAACGGCAAAGTATGTTCCCCAAGTTTCTAAAACTTGTAGTTGCTTATTGCCCAACAATTTGTACATAGAATAGTTTGTACCTGCCTGAAAGTTTTTAATTGCTTCATCAGTAAACAAACTATAATTCCAAACTGGTTTTTGGGTATCTACAAAAAAAATTTCTTCGTAGTTTGCAGATGCTTCAACAATATCGTATTTTTTTTTAGTAACTTTTGCCATTGTTTCAATAAGTAATATATGTGGTAAATATAAGCAATGCAAAAGTGTATTTGCATTTGTTTTAAATTTTGATTGGGTATTTTTTTCTATTATGGTTTAATGTTAATTTATTTCGAAAGTTGTTAGTTTCTTAGAATCAGTATAACTTTATTTAAATGGGGTAAGCTTTTAAACTGATATCAAAGTATTGCAAAATATTTATTATGGCTTGCACAATAAAATATTTAGTATTATCGTTATAGGCATTATTTGTGTTTTCCTAATTTAAGGGATACTTAAATTTTGTTGAAATATTAAAAAGTTAAGAATGATTTTATATTTTTATATCCTTACAAAAAAGATTTTGGCACATTTGTATGATGTTCAAAATCAAAATTTATAATGAACAACTACTTTATATGAAGCATAATTTGTTTGTAACAACTTTGGTAGGATGCTTGTTTTGGATGAGCTGTGTTAGCTCGAAAAAAGCTAAGCAAACTCCAATAAAATTCGACCCACCACCTGTTAAAATTGAACCTGCACCAGTTGATGCAGACTCTTTAATTCCTTTCACAAGAGAACTTTATTACAAGCTTAAAGAAAGGAATTTAGATATTAAAAAACTTCAGTTTTTTATTGATCAAACAATTGTATTAAGCAGGGGAATTGATAATGGAAATTTAGATATACAAGGAGGAAAAATTGTAAATAAATATGGTATTAATGAAAATAAAATTGAATTACTAGCATTAACTCCAGGTGTTGTAGAAGCCATTGAGACTGATGGATTAAGAGTTTCGTTTGAGCAAGGAAGTAATTTAAAATTTGTTAATAATAAGTATTCGCCAGTACATTTTATATTTTCTGGAGCAAATTGGGATGATAAAGGTACTGCTGAAGTAAATTATAGAAATACAGTTTATAGAGCTAGTTGTGGAACTTGTGGCAGTGTTGCAGATGCAAAACTTGTGGTAAGACAAAAAGACATTGATAACAATAATGTAAAAACTTATACTATTCCTGGTAGAACAATTAACTAGAAGTAATATGACAAACTAATAAAAAAAGCTACCTTTTGGTAGCTTTTTTTATGCAATTGAAATTAATTGTTTAATTCAAAACTTCTCTTGCTATTACCATTTTTTGAATTTCACTTGTACCCTCACCAATAGTGCAAAGCTTACTATCTCTATAAAATTTTTCTACTGGAAAATCTTTTGTATATCCATAACCACCAAAAATTTGTACTGCATCGGTGCTTATTTTTACTGCAATTTCACTGCCATAATATTTTGCCATAGCACCATGTAACGTAACTTTTTGATGGGTTGTTTTTTGATGACAAGCTAAATGAATTAATAAATCGGCTGCTTCAATTTCAGTTGCCATATCTGCCAGTTTAAAACTAATGCCCTGAAAACTAGCAATTGGTTTATCAAACTGATAACGTTCTTTGGCATATTGCAAAGCAGCTTTATATGCCCCTTTGGCAATACCTACACTTAGTGCAGCAATGGAAATACGACCACCATCTAAAATTTTCATTGCTTGCTTAAAACCGTCGCCAATTTCTCCTAATCTATTGTCATCACTAATAATACAGTTATCAAAAATCATTTCGCAAGTTTCACTTGCACGCATGCCCAATTTGTTTTCTTTTTTGCCTGCTTTAAAACCAATAGTTCCTCTTTCAACAATAAATGCAGTGGCGTTATTTTTTGCTCTAGGTTCTCCTGTTCTGCAAATTACAACAGCAATATCACCACTTTTGCCATGAGTAATCCAGCTTTTAGTGCCATTTAAAATCCAGTTATTTCCATCTTTTATAGCAGTAGTTTGCATGTTGCCAGCGTCGCTTCCCGTATTTGGTTCAGTTAAACCCCAAGCTCCAATATGCTCAGCAGTTGCCAGTTTTGGTAAGAATTTTTGTTTTTGTACTTCGTTTCCAAATGTTAATATATGATTAGTGCATAAAGAATTGTGTGCTGCCAAACTCAATCCAATACTTCCACACACTTGTGCAATTTCTTGGATAATTGCGTTGTACTCAAAATAACTTAGTCCGCTTCCTCCATATTGCTCTGGCACTAATACACCCATTAATCCTAATTGCCCCATTTCTTTAAAAATATGAATAGGAAATTCCTGACTTTCATCCCAATTCATTAAATGTGGCTTTATTTGCTGATGGGCAAATTGGCGTGCAGTTTCGGCTACTTGTTGCGTAATTTCTGATGGTTGAAAATTCATAAAATTTTTAATAAACTAACAATTGTTAGTTTGCAAATATAGTTTTCAATCTCATTTTATAAAATTTGTTTTTGCAACTTAAAAATCAAGTAATTGCTTATGGTTTTATTTGAATTTTTTAAAAAGAAACCCTTGATGTAGAAACATCTGGTGTAGATTCTCCCTAAAAAC
>JBMLOQ010000056.1:0-15071 GCA_049242885.1 Chitinophagaceae bacterium | reverse complement strand
GTTTTGCTCAAAAAAAGCAATTATACAATTTAGATAATGCTAAAGACAATATGGATGCTTATGTAAAAATGAGAGCCAGTTTAGATACAAGTAAAGAATCGGTTTTTTATGCTACTGGCAAAGTATATGCTTACGACCCTGAAAAACCATGGAAAGTATTATTTAATTTTGAAATGTACAATATTGCACGTATGCAAAAAATGGCTGGTGATAGTGGCTGGCGATTAGTAACACGTGAAATGCTAGTGTATAAAGACCCTAAAACAAACGAAATTTTAAAAACATGGAAAAATCCTTGGACTGGTGAAGACGTTGAAGTAATTCCAGTATGGAACGACCCTGTAAACCAAACCTTTGCTTACAACAGCTTTATTGTACCTTTTGAAAAACTAGGAAATGGAAGAATTTGCTTGTATAATGATGTGCCGTTGAGCTATCCATCGCCATTAAAAAAAGCAGAGTATCCAAGCAATAGTAGAAGTGATGTATATCAAGGAGCAGAATTATTTAACTTTTTTGTTAACGAAGCCGATTTGCAAAATAAAAAATTAAATAGTGTGCAAGCAGATATTTCTTGGACACGTTTTAGCGACTTTTTGCCTTGGATGAAAATGGGAGCATTACCCGGAAATTTACTGTACCAAAGCCGAGGCTACAAACTAAAAAATGGTTTTGATGATTTGCCTCAACAGCTTAAAGATTTTGTATTGGCCAATAAGCCAGAATATCAATTTGCCCCAAGAGTATTTACTAAACCCAATATGACAAGCTGGAAATATTTTAAAAAAGTAATGGACGAAAGGAAAAAGACTGGGCAGTAATGCAACTTTTTTAGAACTAATTTTTGTTTGTATAGTACAAAAACTAGGCTAATAAAAACTTTTATTAAAATGGCTGCAAAATTTGCAGCCATTTTAAATTATATTAATTATTTCTTTAAAACTACCTTAAGTACCTCCACCATTTTATTAATTTTATCTTGCAATTGTTCTTCAGTCCATAATAAACTAATAGCAGTGCTAATACACCTGCTCATTATAGCATCACTTTTGCTAAAGTTTTGAGTTTGTAGATTTTGTAAAGCAATTTTTTGCTCATTTGAGAGTGGGTACAAACTTTTTACTTGTTTTAAATGATCCCATTTTTTAATGTAATGCCAATTATTGTCGTACCAATAAAAATTGCCAGCTAAAATTCCTCTAACTTTCATTTCGGCAGCAAAGGCTCTTGTAAGTTCTTCGGTAGGTAAAAACCAACTTAAAAAGCTACAGCTATCGCCTTCTTCATCAGGCACTTGCCTAAATGTAATTTCGCTAAACTGTGCTAAAGCTTGTTTTATTTTAGTTTGATTTTTTCTTTGAATTTCTAAGAAGGTAGGAAGTTTTTGTATTTGAGCTAATCCTACAGCAGCATGCAATTCACTAATTCTAAAATTGTATCCTAAATAAGGATGCAAATCAGCACCTCTATCAACGCCTAAATGATCGTGCCCATGATCGGTAAATAAATCAGCTTTTGTATATACATCTTTATTATTGGTCATTACAACACCACCTTCGCCACAGGTAATTGTTTTTACAAAATCAAAACTAAACGTTCCTGCATGGCCAATTGTACCTAATTTTTTTCCTTTATAAGTGCCCCCAATGCTTTGGCAAGCATCTTCCAATAAAATTAAGTTATTAAGTTCGCATATTGTTTTAAGAGCATCTAAATCTGCCATACTACCACACATATGAACTGGCATTACACATTTAGTTTTTGGGGTAATAGCAGCTTGTACAGCAATAGGATTAAGGGTTAAGGTTTCATCAACATCAACTAAAACAGGTATTGCACCCATGCTAATTACAGCTTCAAAACTTGCTACAAAGGTAAAACTTGGCATAATAACTTCGTCGCCAGCACCAATACCTAAAGCAGCCATTGCAGTAGTTAAAGCTGCTGTACCACTACTTGTAAGTTGGGCATGATTACAGCCAAATGTATTGCAAATTGCAGCTTCTAATTCTTTGCTTTTCCAAATGCCGTTTCTTGGAGCATCAAATCCATAACGCATCAAAATACCTGTATCTAAAACTTCGTTTACATGTTTTTTTTCTTCGGCTCCAAAAAACTCAAATCCTGGCATAACTATTAATTTTATTGGTTGCAAATGTAGATTAATACCAATATTATATACCAAAATTAATTGCCCTCTACATAAATGTTTTTTACAAATTGAGCATGAAATTACTTTGGTAAGTATTTAAAGTCAATTATTAAAGTAAAAAACTTACACATTTGAGTCTATAATTGAAGTTCCTTTTTTTTCTAGAAAAGTATAGGTGCTTTGTTGTGATCTTACCGCTTTTTCTTTGCCTTTTTGTACAAATTCATTTTGCAAATGATTGTCTAAAACCCTTGCTTTTACATTATCGGATAACTGTATTTGTAAAATTTGCAGTATTTCGTTTTGCAATTTTTTACTATATATTGGAACAGCTGCTTCTACTCTATGGTCTAAGTTACGTACCATCCAATCGGCACTACTTAAGTAAATTCTTGGTTTACCATTGTTGCTAAAGTAAAATACACGTGCATGCTCTAAATATTCATCTACAATACTTATTGCCTTTATGGGCACTTTGTTTTTTTTGTTTTGAAACATGGCACAATAAATGCCTCTTACAATAATATTTATTACTACTCCATTATTGTGTGCTTCTTGCAGTTTGTTTATTAGTGTAATATCGCTAAGTGAGTTAGATTTTATAGTTATTACTGATGTTTTGCCCTTTTTGGCAAGTGCAATTTCTGCATCAATAAACTGCAATAAACTTTTTCTAAGATTGGTTGGACAAAGCAAAAGTGTTTTACATTGGTTTAACGGCACTTCGCCTTTTTGCCAATTTTGTAAATAATTAAAAACTTTATTTACATCGTTCATAATTTTTATGTTGCTTGTAAGCAAGCAATGATCGGCATAAACTGTAGCTGTTTTTTCGTTTAGATTTCCTGTACTTACAAAACCATAGTAAAGGGTTTTGTTGTTTTTACGTTTTTTTATTACACACAATTTAGCGTGAATTTTCATTTTTGGTACGCCTAGTAAAACTTTTACCCCTTCGTCTTCTAAAACGTCTTTCCATTCAAGATTAGCTTCCTCATCAAACCTTGCTTTTAGTTCTAGCATTACTACAACTTCTTTTCCATTACGTGCTGCATTTATGAGTGCATTTATTATTTTAGAGTTTTCTGCAAGGCGATAAGCTGTAATTTTTATAGAAACTACAGTGGGGTCTATGGCTGCTTCTCGAAGTAAATCAATAATTCCATTAAAGTTATGATAAGGAAAATGCAGCAACACATCTTGCTTTTCAATTACATCTGTAACACGATTGCTGATTTTTAAAAGTGGATGTATGAATGGTTTTTTACGAGTTAAGCTAGATTTAATAACAGATGGAAAATCCATAAAATGTCTAAAATTATGAATTCTACCACCTGGTATGATATTACTTTTTCGGTTTAGCTCTAACTTACCTATTAAAAATTGCAACAATCCGGCATCCATTTCTTTGTCGTAAACAAATCGAACTGGCTTTCCTTTTCTTCGGTTTTTTAAACCTTTTTCAATTTTTTGCACAAAGGTTGAGCTAATATCATTATCGAGCTCTAACTCTGCATCTTTTGTAACTTTAAAAATCCAAGAGTCAAAATCATCATATCCGAAATAAGAAAAAATATAGGGTAAGTTGAAACGTATGATATCTTCTAATAAAATAATATGTTTTTCTGTTCCACTACCAGGCAATAAAACAAAACGTCCGTTAGATTTTACAGGTACTTCAATTAGAGCATATTGTTGTTTATAGGCAGTTTGCTGTTTACCCATAACTACGCCTAAATAAATACTTTTATCTCTTAAATAAGGAAGCTGTGGTAAGCTTTCGATCATTAAAGGAATTACGGAACTGCGGATGTTTTCTTCAAAATAATTTTTTACAAATACTTGTTGTGCTTTGCTTAGTTGTTTTTCGGTTTTTAAGAATACTTTTTCTTTTTTTAATTCTTTTAAGATATTGCTCCAAATTCTATTAAACTCGTTTTGTTGTTGTAATACTATGGTTTGAATTTGGTCTAAAATTTGTTGAGGATTGTTTTCGAGGTGCATGTTTAATAGTTTACGTTTTTCTGTAAACTCAATCATGCGTTTTAAAGTAGCCACACGAACTCTAAAAAACTCGTCGGTATTGTTACTAAATATTCCTAAAAATCTTATTCTTTGTTGCAATGGAACGGTTGCATCGTTTGCTTCTTGCAATACACGTGCATTAAAACTTAGCCAACTTATGTCTCTTGGAATTAACTTTTTTGCAATCATAGCACAATAGTAAGTTATGGATTTATTTTATCAAAGAGGTTGCAAAAATTTAACATTAAAAAAACCCTGCAATGGCAGGGTTAACTAATTAATTTATTTGTGTAATATGCTCAATTACTTCGGGTAATGATTTTTTAAAGGTTACATTACTTGGAATTTCTTTTTTGTAATTATGTGTAAGAATGCCTGAAACTAGCAATTTACAGTTTGGCAATTTTTCTTTAACCTTTAACAAAAATTTCTCGAAATTAAAGTTGTGTGCCACACTAGTAAGGTGGCTGTACAATAAATCGGGTTGCTTTATATTAATTACGTATTCTAAATCTTTTATTGGGATGTTAGCTCCTACATAAAAAACTTTTACACCTCTAGATTTTAATAAATATTGTACAAACAATAATCCAAGTTCGTGATGTTCTCCTTCGGGCAAAAACAATAAAACTTTTCTTGGGTTTGTTAAAACCGAAGTTGCACTATCTATTCCAACAATAAGCTTTTGCCTAATGATGTTGCTTACTAAATGTTCTTGTGCAGGATTGATATGATTGGTAAGCCATAAAATTCCAATTCTTTCTAAAAAAGGGAAAATTATATTGCTTATAGTTTTTTCAATACCTTTTTGGGCAATATGGTTGTTGAGTAAACTTTCAAATTGATCTAGCTCTATATCTACTAAGCAACTTATTAGCTCATTTACCAATCTTTCTTGTTGAGCTTCTTGCTGCATTAGAGCATTTATCTTCTCCTTCAGCACTTCTTCACTCATTCTATCAATATGGGATATTTTGTAACCATATTTATTGAGTAAAGCTATGTTAAGTACCATTTTTAGTTCATTACTACTGTAATATCTAATGTTGGTATCGGTTCGTTGAGGTTTAAACAAAGAATATCTTTGTTCCCAAATACGTATGGTATGTGCTTTTATACCACTCAAATTCTCCAAGTCTTTAATCGTAAAAGCGTTCATAATACTTCTATTACAAATAGGTGGAAAAAAAGTTTAGTAAAAAGCTTAAAATTTAATTTTGTTTAAACAATTGGCGTTAAAAACCAAAAATTTAAGACAGATTTGCCAAATATTCGCCATATCCACTCTTTTCATACAATTTTGCCAACACCATTAATTGCTCTTTGTTTATGTAGCCCATTCTGTAAGCAACTTCTTCTATGCAGCCAATTTTATTGTTTTGGCGTTTTTCAATAACCCTTACAAACTCACATGCATCGCTATAGCTATCAAAAGTTCCTGTATCTAACCAAGCTGTTCCTCTGTTCATTACACCAACTTGTAGTAACCCTTGCTCTAAATACCATTTATTTACATCTGTAATTTCAAACTCACCACGTGGGCTTGGTTTTATATTTTTGGCCACTTCAACCACCTTATTATCGTAAAAGTATAAACCAGGTACGGCATAATTGCTTTTTGGGCTTGTAGGTTTTTCTTCAATAGATTTTGCAACTTTATTTTCATCAAACTCAACAACACCGTAGCGTTCGGGATCGCTTACTTCGTAAGCAAAAATTGCTGCACCTTCAACATTGTTGAATGATTGTACCAATTTGCTGAACCCAGCACCGTAAAATATATTATCGCCAAGAATTAAAGCAACTTTGTCTTGCCCAACAAAGTCTTCACCAATTACAAATGCTTGTGCTAAACCGTTTGGCTTTTCTTGCACAGCGTAAGAAAATTTACAACCTACTTCTTGGCCAGTACCTAAAAGTTTTTTAAACGAACTTTCATCTTCTGGTGTAGTAATGATTAAAATTTCGTTTATGCCTGCCAACATTAATACACTAAGAGGATAATATATCATGGGCTTATCGTACACTGGCATTAGTTGTTTGCTTATGCCTTTTGTAATGGGATATAAGCGTGTACCACTTCCTCCTGCTAAAACTATACCTTTCATATTAATGAATTTAGGTTGATGAAATATTTATAATTATTTGTATTGATTACCAAAAAATATGCTCTGTTGCTTCTTGAAAACTAGGCAAAATGGCATCTTTTGGAGATAAAATTACTTCTTGATGGTTAATTTGCCAATTGATATTTAATGATTTATCGTTGTACAAAATTCCGCCTTCACTTTCTTTGTTGTAAAAATTATCGCATTTGTAAAAAAAAGTAGCTGTGGGGCTAGTAACAACAAATCCATGCCCAAAACCTCGAGGTACAAACAATTGCAAACCATTTGATGCTGTAAGTTCTATAGAAAACGACTGACCAAAAGTTGCAGAGTTTGGTCTTAAATCTACAGCAACATCAATAACGCTACCTTCTAAAACTCTTACAAGTTTTGCTTGAGCATGTGTGCCTTTTTGGTAATGAATACCACGTAATACACCAAAGGTAGATTTGGATTGATTGTCTTGCACAAAACCAACATTTAAACCCGTTAGGTTTTGAAATTTTTGTTGATTAAAGCTTTCAAAAAAATAGCCTCTATCGTCTGTAAAAACAGTATCCTGTATAATGAAGCAATCTTGTAATGGTGTTTGTTGTACTTTCATAATCTTTGTTTCGTAGAATAAGTAAGAGCATACTAAAAATAGTTTTTTACATTTTGTATTGAAATGTTTAATCTATCTTAAACCTACCTTCCTGCATACATATTTTCATAATAATTAGCATAATTGCCACTTGTAACATTGTTTAACCAATCGGTATTTGTTAAATACCAATCAATGGTAATTGCTAAGCCTTCTTCAAAGGTTACACTTGGCTTCCATCCTAATTCTTTATTAATTTTTGAAGCATCAATAGCATATCTTCTATCGTGCCCTGGTCTATCTTTTATGTAAGTAATTAGTTGCTCACTTTCTCCAGTTGCTCTGCCAAGTTTTTCATCCATTTGTTTGCACAACACTTTTACCAAATCAATATTTTTCCATTCATTAAAGCCACCTATATTGTAGGTATCGTTAATTTTTCCATGATGAAATACAGCATCAATTGCTACTGCATGATCTTTTACAAACAACCAATCTCTTGTATATAATCCATCTCCATAAACGGGTAAAGGCTTTTTGTTGATGATATTGTTGATAAACAGAGGGATTAGTTTTTCTGGGAAGTGATTTGGCCCATAATTGTTGCTACAGTTGCTAATAACTGTATTCATGTGATAGGTTTCGGCGTAAGCCCTCACAAAATGATCGCTACTAGCTTTACTTGCACTGTAAGGACTATTTGGGCTATATGGTGTAGTTTCTGTAAACAATCCAGTATCACCCAATGCACCATAAACCTCATCGGTACTTACATGATAAAACAAATGTTTGCTTAAATCTTGTTTCCAAAAATCTTTAGCTGTATTTAATAAGTTTACTGTGCCTACAATATTTGTATAAACAAAATCAAGAGGAGAAAGAATGCTTCTATCAACATGGCTTTCTGCTGCTAAATGAATAACATCAGTTATATTGTGTTTTGAAAAAACAGCTTTTAAAGCATCGGCATCTAACAAATTTACTTTTTCGAACTTATAGTTTGCAGACTGGTCTATATCTTTTAAGTTTTCTAAATTTCCTGCGTAGGTAAGTGCATCTAAATTAATAATATTGTAGTTGGGATATTTATTAATAAACAATCGTACTACATGGCTGCCAATGAATCCTGCCCCACCTGTAATTAAAATATTTTTCATTTTAAAATATAAATAGGTTGCAAATTAACAACTCATAATGTATTAATCTTCGCTACCACCAATTAAAATACTCATTTTATCGCTTTTTTCGGTAAGGTTTGGTTTTTCTGGTGTAGCTCCAAACTTGCAAGTGTTGTTGTTTGGTGTTCTATCAATTAGTTTTAAATAAGGATCAATGCCAGCACTGCTTGGTTCCTTTTTTACATTAAACGTAAATGTTTTTTCTTTATCATCTAGCTTAACCCTTTCAAAAACCAAAGGTTTCTCAATAGATTTTCCATTGACTTTTTCGCTTGTAAAAATGCCAATATCAAAATAATCGTTCACTGTTGTTTTTTTAAGTACACCATTACTATTGCTATAAAACTTTGCAGAAGCAACCGTTATAGAGACATCGTAAGTATTATTTGCCAATTTTTTTGAAGATAGCTTTTTTATGTAGTTTTCGTATAATGTGATATTCTCAAACATATCTTTAACTAAATATTGCAAACTATCGGGCGTAGCTTTATACAAATAGCTAATAAACTCAAAAGCTGTAGTATAAGGTGGTTGCTGATATTGAACTTTTTTAACATAAGCTTTAAGGGCATTATTTAAATTTTCTTCTCCTATATAATCTTTAAGAGCATACATTACTATACTGCCTTTGTTGTAATGAATATACTGCTGATTTTCAACAAGCATTAATGGCATTTCTTTTTTGTTTTCAAAAGTTCTTCCTTTTAAATAAATATCCATTTCGTACTTTAAAAACTTTTTCATAGCATCTTTACCATATTCTTTTTCCATAACCATTAAGGCACTGTATTGGCTCATGGTTTCGCTCATTAATACACTGCCTTGTACATTGGCTCCAATTACCTGATGAGCCCACCACTGGTGTGCCACTTCGTGAGCTGTAACATAAAAAGGAACGTCGATACTTAAAGGATCTTTATCATCTACTTTTTGTATAAATCCAATTGATTCACTAAAAGGAATAGTATTTGGAAACGATTGTGCATAGCTTGCATAACGAGGAAACTCAATAATTCTTACTTGCTTGTGCTGATATGGTGAAAAACTGTTACTATAATATGCCAACGACTGCTTCATGGCTTTCATCATTCTATCTAAATTATATTCATGTCCTTTGTGATAGTATATTTCTAAGCTAATGCCATTTTGTATTTCTTTTTTTACTTCATATTTTGCACTTAAAAAGGAGTAAAAGTTTAAAATTGGGCTGTCCATTTTGTAGCTAAAATAATGTCTGCCGTCTTTTTTCCAATTTTTCTGTAAATAGCCTGGTGCTATGGCTGTTTGTCCTTCATCTGTACTTACAATAGTTTCAAATCTAATCCAATCAGCATCTTTTGAAATATAATTGTTCATCATTGCTACACTATCGCTAATGCCAGCCATGCGTTCTTTTGGATTTAAACCATATTCTTTTCGAGCAGCATTTTGGCTAAGTTCATTATTTTCATTGTATCCAAAACCAGGAAAAAGCTCGTTGCTTATGAAGGTTCCATTATCTACAATTAAACCTATGGTATTTGCTTTGTCGAAGTAATTTTTTGGTTTGAAATACATATCAAACTCAAAATTTATTGAGTCGTTGGGCTGTAACGCTTTTTCTAGTTTTATTATTCTTATTCCATATAATTTATCTGTAGAAATTACTTTATGGGGAACTAATGGTTCAATTTTTTTATAGCTAAAATTACTTTTTATATCGTCGCTTAAATAATCAACAAACAAAGTATCTATTGGCAAGCTGTGTTTGTTTTTCAATGTATAAACTCCATTGGCTCGAATTTCTTTTGCCTTAGTAAACAAATCTACATTTACCGAAGTGGCTATAATTCTTGGTTGAAGTAAATGGGCATACTTCTTGTATTTTTTTTCAAAATCAGCTGCTTCTTTTTCTCTAACTTTTGGTGATTTACTATTTTGTACAATTTTTTCTTGATAAAAAATATAGCTTCCAAAACTTAATGTTAAAATAGTACAAACAAGAAAGTATAATTTATACTGACTATTGTTAAAATAACTCGATAATTTGATGCGTTGAAAAAGCCCTTTTTCTTTACCCCTTGCAAAAGCTAAAATTGCTAGTAAGCAAAAGATTAAGCAAAAGCTTGTCCAAAATACTCGGTAAAATGGAAGCTGAATATGATTGATGCCATAACCATTCATATCGGAATAATTAACATGTGTTCCATCTCCGTTAAAGTCAAAGAAAAATAAATTCCATTGTAATAATCCAGTAACAATAGGGATGATGATAGTAATGGCAAGTATATAAAAGAAACCAAGGTATTTATTGTTTGATAAAGTTTGTGCAGCCAAGCAACCAGCTATTGTTACACTTCCAAATAGTATAGCTTTTATTAGATATATAAAATATTGGAGTAACTCAATTTTATAAAAACCATTAAATAATTGAAGCAAAATGCCAAAGGCACAAGCTATAATTTTAAACAGTAAAAAGGTAAGTAATAAGCCTAAAAATTTTGAAGCAAAAAGCGATACATTAGCAACTGGTGATGCACCAATAAGTTCATTGATTTTGCATTCTCTTTCTCTCCAAACTGTTGTACCAGTATAGAATAATACAAAAATAAAAGGGAATAAATTTGAGCCTGTAAGTACACTTTCGATAACTGTATAAGTAACCATGTAAGTTGGTGTATCGTAACTGCTATCTAAAAAACTAGCCACCAATAACATTATGCCTAAGCTTAGCATTGCCATTATAATAAACAATAAACTTGAACTAGCTTTTTTAAACTCAAACATAGCTAAATACCAAGTTTTTTTATAGCTTGCCACTTTACTAAATATGGGTTTTACTTGTTGAATTTCTTGAATACTAAGTTGACTGTAAAGTGACTCTTCGTTTATTTTTTTCTTTGATTTAAATAAGTTTAGTGGTTGCAAAAATTGAGAGAAGCTGAATTTAAAATAACTAATTGCCATAATTAAAATAGCAATAAACAACCACAATAATCTATTTTGTAGCAATACCCCAGAAAGCGGAATAGAATTTTCGTTTCTTTCTGATGCACTCCAATATTCACTCATATATCCTAAAGCCATAGAACCAGTTGGTTCTAGCAATGCCGCTAAAGATTTATTCTCAATATCTTGAGTTATAGTTTCTGTTGCAATTTGCACTACAAGTAATACAATAGCTACAATATAAGCCATTGAAGTATTACGCAAAAAAGTAGTTAGAGAAAAGAAAATAGAACCAAGAAGTAAAATATTTGGAATAATAAAAATACAAAAAGGCTTTAAAAAATTACCCCATGTAAATTCGCCAACATTGGGTGTACCAATGCCATTTAAAAGCCCTAAATAATAGCCAACAAGTAATCCTGTAAATACGAAAACACATATTAAAAAATTACTTAAAAATCTCCCAAAAAAGTAGCCAGCTTTACTTATTGGTTTTGTAAAAAACAGGGAATGGGTGTTGTGTTCGTAATCTTTTTGAATGGCAGTTGATAAAATACCAATCATCATAATATATCCTATTAAACCAAATAAACTAGTGCTAGTGCCAAGCAAAACTCCACTTACTGAATAAGCAGAATTTAAAGACATTAGACTATCTGTTCTTGTAGTATCAAAAGCACCAACAGAAAACAAACCTATCATAAGGTTTAATAATAAGTAAACAGAAAAATAAATATATACCGAAGGCTTTTTTAAACTTTGCTTTAGCTCGAAACTAAATATTGCTTTAAACATAAAAGAATTTTTTTTGAATTGTTGAATGATGATTTTAATTATAGGATGTTTGAAAAATAAACATCTTCTAAATTGGCATCAACACATGCAAATTCTAATGATGGTTGCAAGTTGCTTACAACTCTAATAATCATTTTACCTTCTGAAATATGATTAGATATAACTTTAAATTGTTTTTTGTAATGAGTAAGCTGCTCTTTATCGATTGCAGTTTGCCAAATTTGGCCTTCTATATTTTGCACAGTTTGTTTTGGTGTACCTTCTACAATTATCTCTCCTTTGTTCATCACAACCATTTGGTTACAAAGCTGTTTTACATCATCTACAATATGCGTACTTAAAATAACAATGGTTTGCTCGCCAATTTCGCTTAATATATTGTGAAATCTATTTCTTTCTTGTGGATCCAAACCAGCTGTAGGCTCATCTACTATTATTAATTGTGGGTTGCCAATTAAGGCTTGTGCAATACCAAAACGCTGCCTCATACCTCCACTAAAATCGCTAACATTTCTTTTGCGAGCTTCAAACAAATTGGTTTGTTGTAGTAACGAATCTACCAATTGTTTACGTTCAGATTTGTTGCTTATACCTTTTAAAACTGCAAAATGGTCTAGCAAACTAAGTGCAGAAACTTTAGGATAAAATCCAAAATCTTGAGGCAAATAACCTAGTACTTTACGCAATTCGTTTTTTTGGTTTATTACATCAATATTTCCTAACATTATACTTCCGCTATCTGCATTTTGCAATGTAGCTATTGTTCTCATTAAACTACTTTTACCAGCACCATTTGGGCCCAATAATCCAAACATCCCTTTGCCAATAGTAAGGTTAATATTGTTTAAAGCTTTTACCCCATTGCTGTAGGTTTTACTAAGATTTGTTACAACTAATTGCATTTGAAAGTTTTTTTATTATTGCAATAATATTATTAAAGCAACAGTTTAGTTTACTTTTTTGTTAAAAAATTAGAGCAACTTTTTGAAAAAATAATTGTGAAAATCTAAAAAACAAAAAAGCCGCAGTAAATTACTACGACTTAACCCCTATTAAACGAAAAAAAATTTAACTGTAAATGGTATATTAGGGTTTAGGTTTGATAAAGCAAACATATAAGTATAAATATTGCCTTAGTAAGGCTAATTTACAAAATGCTACTTTCACTTTACAAATACTACACTTTAGTTTATAAGTGCGAAATATTTATTTCTTTAAAAGTCCATATCTTAACTCATTAAGGTACATACTATTTTTAAAAATAGCCTGTTTTAAGCAACCTTCGTATTCAAACTTATTAGCTTCTAGCAGTTTAATTGATGCTGGATTATTGTGGTGTACACTAGCAAAAATTCTATTGATATGTGGTTGTGTAGTCCAAAAATATTCTAAGGCTTTGGGCAAACAACTACTTAATATGCCTTTACCCCAATAATCAACACCAAGCCAATAACCCAACTCAACACTGTTACGTGCAGTATCGGTTTGTGGATTTATGCCTATGATGCCAATAGTATTATTGTTTAAGCAAATGGCTAACTTTTCGTAAGGGGTGTTTTGAGTATTTAAATGTATAAAACTTTTGGCATGGTCTATGGTGTATGGATGAGGAAAATAATCTCTCACACAATCCCAAATAGCTTTGTTATTGGCATTTTTTGCAATGCTTGTTGCATCGCTTTGCTGCAAAGCCCTTAAGCAAATTTCATTTTTAATGTTTATTGGTAAATTAAGGTTCATTTGCTGCAATTTTATTTACTTGTAACAAATAATTGAGTTCAATATTTTCTTTGGTAAATTGTTTTAGAATTTTACGTTTAATTCTAGTTGTTTTCCATTGCGTAGTTGGGTAAATTGTTTTGTTTTGAAAAGTAATGGGTAAATCAAATTCATCAATACAATTAGTATATCTAAACTTTAATTTTCTTCCATTTATTTCATATTCCAAACTAGGTATTGTAGTAGCTCTTAAGTATTGGTTAAATGTTCCATTAAAATTATAACCAGTAAACTCATTAATAAAATTTTCTATTTGTTGTGTGGTTACAATGCTATGATAAAATTTGGTATTCATTTCTACTAGCATTTTCCTAAATTTTTCATCATCGTTCATTGTGTGTCTTATACTATGAATCATATTTGCAGCTTTATAATACATATCTCCACTGCCTTCTTTATTTACACCATAAGGCCCAATTATGGGTTTATCGTTTTGTATATTTTTTCTTAGACCTTTGCAATACTCATTTCCTGCTTCTTTACCATAATAATACTCTGTAAATAAAGTTTCGCTGTAGCAAGTAAATCCTTCGTGTACCCACATATCTGCAATATCGGCTGTGGTAATATTATTGGCAAACCATTCGTGTCCACTTTCGTGAATAATTATAAAATCCCATTTTAATCCCCAACCTGTGCCACTTAAATCTCTACCTAAATATCCATTGTTAAATTTATTGCCATAGGCAATATTGCTTTGATGTTCCATACCCAAGTGAGGACTTTCAACCAATTTATATCCATCTTCATAAAAAGGATAAGCACCAAACCAATGTTCAAAAGCCCTGAGCATTTGTTTTACTTGAGAAAACTGTTGTTGTGCTTTTTCGAGGTTGTAATCCAATACCCAATAGCTTAAATCTAGTTTACCTTTAATACCCATAAAAGTATCGGTAAAATTTACATATTTACCAATGTAGGGTACAATGTTGTAAGAGTTTATTGGATTTTTAACTTGCCACGTGTATGTAATTGAATTTTCATGTTTTTGGGATTGAGTTTGAATGCCATTACCAATAGCTACCAAACTATCTGGAACAGTGATATGTAAAGTAGCTCCATATTGAGGTTCATCGCTTTGATGGTCTTTGCAAGGATACCAACTACTAGCCCCCAGTCCTTGGCAAGCCACACTTACAAAAGGGCGTCCTAGTTTATCTTTTTTCCAAATCCAACCACCATCCCAAGGAGGATTGTTGGCAATTTGGGGCGTACCATGATACTTTAAGGTTAAGTAAAATGTATCATTTTGCTTTAATCTTTTTGCTTCATTTTCTAAATTAATTAAACACACATTGTCCTTTTGAGTAAATTTTAATTCAGCAGAATTATTTAATGTAACAGAATCTAAAACCAATGGCTGTTGTAAATCAATTTGAGCAATACTGTTATTTGAGTTTTTAATAACTAGTGCTTTAATTGTAGTTTTACCAATAATTTTTTTGGTAATAATGTTTGGGGCAACTTCAATATCATAATGCAACACATCCCACCAATCTCTGTTTTCATTCAAAGATCCTCTT
>JBMLOQ010000055.1:19084-23627 GCA_049242885.1 Chitinophagaceae bacterium | reverse complement strand
CGTGACCTCAGGGTTATGAATCCTGTGCTCTAACCAACTGAGCTACCTCGCCAAATATTTATAAAATTATAATTTAAAAGAACTAGTGTCCACCGTGGCGGATATGAATCCTGTGCTCTAACCAACTGAGCTACCTCGCCAAAAGGTTGCAAATGTAGGAGTTTTGTTTAAAAATGCAAGTTTTTAAACAAAAAACTCGCTTTACATATAGCAAAGCGAGTTGTTATTAATTTACTTTCTACAAAGTAGTATTAGTATTGTATTAACTTCTCAATTCTATCTTTAAGCTTACCAATAGTTGGCAACATAATTTTTTCTAATGTTGTATTTATTGGTGTGGCTGGTAAATCCATAGCTCCTATAACCTCAACTTTTGCATCTAAAAAATGATAACAATTATTGCTAATACGCAACGATAAACTTTCGGCAAAAGAGTTTGTTTGTTGCTCTTCGCTAAGTACAATTGCTTTCCCGTGTTTTTTTACAGTTTCAAAAATTGTTTCTTCATCTAAGGGATATAAGCATCTAAGATCAACTACTTCTACATTACCATCAAAAAAACTTGCTGCATTTTTTGCCAAGTGAACGCCCATACCATAAGTAATAATGCAAACTGTTTCGCCAAGTTTTAATTTTTCTTCTTCCGATTTTAATGCAATTGAAGCTTTTCCTAAAGGCAACACATAATTGCTATCAGGTTCAATAGTTTTGGCACTATCTGTACCTTCCACCTTACTCCAATATAAACCTTTGTGTTCTAACATAATTACAGGATTTGGGTCGTAATACGCAGCTTTCATTAAACCTTTCATATCTGCTGCATTTGATGGGTAAGCTATTTTTATTCCTTTGATACTAAGCAAACTACTTTCTATACTTCCACTATGGTATGGCCCACCACCTTCATATGGTCCTACTGGTACTCTTAATACCATGGAAACTGGAAATTTTCCATTAGTTAAATAATTGCTTCTTGACACTTCATTTGCTAATTGATTCATAGCAGGGTATAAATAATCTCCAAACTGAACTTCTACAATTGGTTTTACTCCAACTGCACTCAAACCAACAGTACTACCCACTATATAGGCTTCTTGTATAGCAGTATTATACACTCGATCATCCCCAAATTTTTCTGCTAGTGTTGCAGCCTCTCTAAATACACCACCCAATCTTTTTCCAACATCTTGGCCATATAAAATAGCTTCTGGGTGCTGATGCATTATTTCTTCGATAGCATGCAAAGCAGCATCAACCATCATAACTTTTTCTCCATTCCAAGGTTCTCTTACACCTTTTTCGAAAGTAATATCTGTAGGTGCAAATACATGTTCTGCTATTTCCCAAGCATTTGGTTCTGGGGCTAGTTGTACTTGCTCAAAAGCTTCGGCAACCATACGTTGTGTTGCAGCTTCTATTTCGTTTATCTGATGTTCATTTGCAGAAGACCCATTAAGCAATAATCTTAATTTAGGAATGGGGTCGTACAAACCATGTTTTAGCAAATCTTGTCGTGTTCTGTAAAATTCTTTTCTTACTCCGCTTGTATGATGTCCTAATAATGGCACTTTAGCATGCACAAGTACAGGTTTTCTTTGCTCTCTTGCATACGTTATAGCTTCTTGAATTGCAAGGTAGCTTTGAGTAAAATTGCTGCCATCGCATTGTAGCTTTTTTAATCCTTTAAAGCCGTCGGCATATTCATAAGCATTCATGGCTCTAAACTCTTTGCTGCTTGCACTTATACTCCATTCGTTATCTTGAACTAAGTAAACAATTGGCAATTGTTTTAAAACTGCAAACTGCCAAGCTTCGGCAACTTCACCTTCAGTTACTGCACCATCACCCATGCTGCATAATACAATTGGTTTGCTTGAGTTGTTTGATTGCAATAAGTTTTTACTTTCTAAATATTGAATTCCTTGTGCTATTCCTGTAGTTGGAATTGCCTGCATTCCTGTAGCACTACTTTGATGAATTATTCCAGGCTTATCATCACTATTGTTGCTTGGATGACAGTAATATGAACGACCACCACTAAATGGATCGTCTTTTTTTGCCAACAATTGTAACATTAATTCATAAGGCTTGTAACCCATAGCAAGCATCATACTATCATCTCTATAATATGGGCTTACCCAATCAATACTTGTAAGTTGTAAACCAGCAGCTATTTGTATTGCCTCGTGGCCTCGAGAAGTTGAGTGTACATATTTGCAAATATGCCTATTGGCATCAAAAGTTTCGTTCATTGCTTTTGCAGCTACCATGTGCGTATATGCTTGCAACAAAATTTCCCTACTTATCATAAAAGAAGCTTTAATAAAGTGATAACGTTTTTTTTGCTATTTTATTTCAAGCTCAAACACTTTTTCGTTTTCCAATATGCCAATTAAAACATCTCCAATTACACATTCTCCAACGCCAGATGGTGTACCAGTAAAAATTAAATCACCGATGTTTAATGAAAAATATTCTGAAACATGAGAAACTATGGTTGCAAAATCGTACATCATATGTGTACTATTACCATCTTGCACCAATACATCATTCATAAATAACTGAAAGTGTACAGGATTTTTATATTTAGAAAAATCTTTCCACTCACCAATAGCAGCACTATTATCCCATGCTTTTGCTTTTTCCCAAGGAAGTCCTTTTTCTTTAAGTTGTTGTTGTATATCTCTTGCTGTAAAATCTAATCCTACTGTAATTTTATCTATATAATGATGGGCATTTTTTTTAGAAATATTTTTGCCATTTTTACAAATCCTTAAAACCAATTCAGCTTCATAATGTAGCTCATTACTAAAGCTTGGATACCAAAAATTAGCATTTGGAGCTTGCAATGCCGATTTTGGTTTCATAAAAATCACAGGTTCATCGGGTATTGAGTTGCCCAATTCTTCGATATGTTTTACATAATTACGCCCAACACAAATAATCTTCATACTAAAGAATTAATGCTTTTTTAAAATTACTTATACTATAACTATTTTTTAGGTATAATATTGTTTTGAGGGGAGTATTTTTTACAAGTTGCACCTTTTTGCTATTCACCAAAAAAAATTAATTATTGGCTGATTTTTGTTTGATTTTTAAACCAAATAATCTTCTTTTTATTTCAAAAATGTTACTAACTTCACACAATAAAAAGAAAAAATATGAATTGGAAATTAATTTTTACACTATCGCTATCAGGTTTATTAATGGGAGTTTTAACTTCATTTGTTGTAACTAGTGAGGTTGAAATGTATGTGTGGATACCCATAATGTTAATTATTGCATATTTTGTTGCTAAACAAGCAAGTGGTAAATACTTTTTGCATGGATTTTTAACAAGTGTTTTCTCTGGTTTTTGGTTGCTTTTAGTACATGCTTTGCTTTGGGATAATTTTTATGCTTTAAACAAAGTATCAATGGATGCTGATTTTGCTGGTATGCCTCAAGGATTTAGTATGAAAGTTATTATGCTGGCTGTAACGCCATTTGTTGGAGCTTTTTTTGGCCTTATTCAAGGATTATTGGCGTTTTTGGCAAGTAAAATTGTAAAGAAATAAAAGTATTATCAATACTAATTATTAATGAACAGAATCCAGATTTTTACACATGAAACAATTTTTGTTATTGATTTTCGTATTGCCAACATTATTTGTTAAAGCTCAAAAATATATTCCTACCAAAGCATATGCAGCAACATGGCAATTTGCAGGGGTAAAAGGGAGGGTTAAAAAAATTATAGAAACTCAAAATATTTTTATAGTTGATAGTTTGCTTAATAAAGAAGTGATTGACAGCTTTAAAAATCACTCTATTACAAAAATTGTAAAAACTGCCATTTTCAACGAATTTGGTTATAAAACTGAGGAGTTTTTTCAGCACTTAGCCCAAGAAAATAATAGCAATAATTTTTTTGACAGCTTAAATGTAAAATCATCTTTTATCCCAAAAATAAAAACCAATATTTCTAATAATGATAAATCGAATACTTGTAATATCAAATTTTTTTACGATAATTTTAACCAACTTATAAAGGTTAAAGTTAGTAATAATAATAATGAAACTTTACATGCTGCTAACTTTGAGTACAACGAAAAAAAAGACTTAATAAAGACTAAGTTTTTTGGTTATAAAAATAGCTTAACAGATGAGTACAATAATTACTACGATAAAAAAGATAGTCTTATCATGTTTGATCACTACAATTATAATTCAAAGGAATTTGCTACACTAAAAATTAAATATATTAACCCAAATAAATCTTACAGAGGGCTTTATTTAATTGACAATAAGCTATACAGAGAAGAGTTCTTTGAAAAAGATTCAGAAGGCAATAAATCTGAGCTTACCACATGGACAAATAGAAGTGGCTACCATAAGCGAAAAATCTTTTATACTCAAAATAAATACAACAATTTTACCTTGTATCAAGTTGTTGACGATAAAGGTGTTACAATTTATGATGAACAACTTAGCTATGAATATTTTGAAAACAATGGGTTAATTAAAAAAATGTATCGAACCAATTTGATAAACAATAGAA
>JBMLOQ010000055.1:0-18984 GCA_049242885.1 Chitinophagaceae bacterium | reverse complement strand
GAAAACAATGGGTTAATTAAAAAAATGTATCGAACCAATTTGATAAACAATAGAAAAACAACAATAGAATACCACTACAGTTTCGATGAATTTAATAATATAGTTGAAACAAAAATACTCGAAAATGGAAGTTTGATTCAAATACATAATTCTGTAATTGAGTATTACGAATAAAACTTTTTCATATAAATAAAAAAACCTTGAAGGTTATTAAAGCTTCAAGGTTTTTAAATAAATAAAATTTGGTGGTTAGTTTTTACGCACTATCCATTTTGCAACTTCTTTAAGCGTTACTTTTTTTCCGTACATTAAAATACCTGTTCTATAAATTTTACCTGCAAGCCAGGTTGTACCAATAAAACCTGCAATTAGTAATACCATGCTAAGTATTAGTTGAAATGTAGTTACACCATCTGGCACACCATAAGCAACTCTAGCTACCATCACTATTGGTGAAGTTAAAGGGAATAAACTGCCAAAAACTGCCAAACCGCTATTTGGATTATTAACAGCCTGCATCATTATAACAATTCCAAAAATAATAGGTAAAGTTACAGGCAACATAAGGCTTTGAGCATCTTGAGGATCTTCGTTTACCGTGCTACCAACTGCAGCAAACAATGAAGAATACAAAAAATAACCACCTAAAAAGTAAAATAAAAAGCATCCAATAATTAAAGGCCAATTTACGGTACTTAAGCTTGCCATTACACCACTCATGGCACTGCTATTTTGTATTTGTGCAGCCTGTGCCATACCTGGCTGAACTGGCATGTTTTGCATTTGAGCAGCAGTATCTGGGCTTATCAAAGCTAATATGGTACTAGCACTCATCATCAAAACTATCCAAATTATAAACTGTAATAATCCTACGCTACCAATACCTACAATTTTCCCCATCATTAATTGAAAAGGTTTAACGCTGCTTACAATTACTTCTGCAATACGATTTGTTTTTTCTTCCATTACTCCACGCATTACCATAGATCCATAGATAAATAACACAATATAAATTAAAAAACCAGATGCAAAACCAACGCCATAACTAATTCCTGCTTTATCGTCTTTTTCACCTTTTGCCGTAGTAAACACAATTTGATTGCTTTTTTGCAAACTATCTAGTACTTCTTTACTCATTTTTGTGCCTGTAATTAAGCGTTGCTCCTCGATGTAGTTTTCAAATTTGCGTTCAATTTTTTCTCTTGTCATTAAGCCTACACTTTTATCGCTTACTACTTTTAAAGAATCTGTGTCTGTAGTAAGTGCAAAAGTTTTAGGCACAAATACGTAAGCATCAATATTACCTTTAGTTAATTGTGCTTTAAGGCTATCTTCACTACTGTTTACATAGCTAAAAACTAGTTCCTTTTTTTTATCGACAATTGCCTTGTTAAATACATTGGCTTCGTCTGAAATAGCTATTTTAAAATCGTCGGTATTTTTTACAGTAAATAAGATTATTAAAGCATAAAAACCAAAAATCAAAAGAGGCAAACCAATGGTGGTTAGCAAAAATGTTTTTTTCTGTACTCGAGATAAGAACTCTCTTTTAGCAACTATTAGTGCTTTGTTCATTGTATAAAGAATTTATTGAATAAGATTATTTTTTATTAAAAAACTATGTATAATTAGTTTTCTATGTTTACAAATGCTCTTGCTTTTGCATTTGTATTTTCTACTAAATTTATAAATATATCGTTTAAAGATGGTAGTATTTCGTTGAAACTTTCTACAGTTAAACCTTTACTTATAAAGTATTGCAACACATCATTGCTTTTGTAGCCATCGTTAATTTTTACTGTAAAAGCATTTACTTTTTCGTTTAAAATGGTGAAGCTATCGTGTTGCAAAGTGTCTGGCACTTCGGTTGTTTTTACACTAAATTTAAATTCTTTGAACTGTTGTTTTACATCATTTACAGTACCTTCTAAAATTTTCTTTCCAAGATTTACTAGTACTATTTGGTCGCAAATTTCTTCTACCTGTTCCATACGATGTGTACTAAAAATTACTGTACTTCCTCGTTGTGCCAAACCATAAATTTCGTCTTTAATTAAATTTGCATTTAAAGGATCCAAACCACTAAACGGTTCGTCCAAAATTATCAATTTAGGCTCGTGTAAAACAGTAGTTACAAATTGAAGTTTTTGGCTCATACCTTTACTTAAATCTTCCACTTTTTTGTTCCACCAAGTTTGCATATCTAGTTTGGTAAACCAGTGTTTTATTTTTTCCGAAGCTTCAGCTTTACTAAGGCCTTTAAGTTGTGCCAAATACATTGCTTGCTCGCCAATTTTCATTTTCTTATACAAGCCCCTTTCTTCTGGCATGTACCCAATTTTTATGGCATCATTTTGGGCATCAAACTTTTTACCATCGAATATTATTTGCCCTTCATCTGGATAAAAAATGCCAGTTATCATTCTAATTAATGTGGTTTTGCCAGCTCCATTTGGGCCAAGTAAACCAAAAATACTTCCTTGAGGAATGTTGAAACTTATATCATCAACTGCTTTTTGAGTAGCAAAGTATTTTTTTAGTTGATGAAGTTCTAAAATGTTGCTCATATTTTTTTGTTGTGGGGTAAATATATAAGTTGTGTTTATTTAGTATTGTTTTAAATTAAAATGTTACAAGAAACGATAGTATTTTTTTAACAATTAAAAGCTTAATTAGTTTTCGAGGTAAATAAGTGCCTAGTAATTTAATAACTTAAACAAAAAGCAAAAAGCTGTTTGAGATTTTTGCTCAAACAGCTTTTGCTACTTACTCATCCATATATTATTTATACTACCATAGATGCTAACTATTCCTCTTCTGCTGCTACAGGTACTACATTTAATGTAGCAATTTGTGCACGTATTTTAGCTTCAATTTCTGCGGTTAATGCAGGATTATCTAAAAACAATTGTTTTACAGCGTCTCTACCTTGTCCTAATTTGTTGGTATCGTAGCTATACCAACTGCCACTTTTTTGTATCACACTCATTTCTACACCCATATCAATAATTTCGCCTACTTTGCTTATTCCTTCACCAAATACAATGTCAAATTCTGCTTGTCTAAAAGGAGGAGCCACTTTGTTTTTTACCACTTTAACTCTTGCTCTATTACCTATAGCTACATCTCCATCTTTAATTTGAGAAACTCTTCTAATATCTAAACGAACAGAAGCGTAAAACTTTAGTGCATTACCGCCTGTTGTAGTTTCTGGGTTACCAAACATTACCCCAATTTTTTCTCTTAATTGGTTAATGAATATACATACGGTATTTGTTTTATTTATTGTAGCTGTTAGTTTACGCAAAGCTTGGCTCATTAACCTTGCTTGTAATCCCATTTTGCTATCACCCATTTCGCCTTCTAACTCTCCTTTTGGCACAAGTGCAGCAACAGAGTCAATAACTACAACATCTAATGCTCCAGATAATATTAATCTATCGGCAATTTCTAAAGCTTGTTCACCATAGTCTGGTTGAGAGATTAATAAATTATCTACATCCACACCTAATTTTTGTGCATAGCTACTGTCAAAAGCATGCTCAGCATCAATTATAGCACAAATGCCCCCTTTTTTTTGTGCTTCAGCAATTATATGTGTAGCAATGGTTGTTTTACCAGAAGATTCAGGACCATAAATTTCTATAATTCTTCCTTTTGGAACACCACCTACCCCAAGTGCAATATCTAACCCAAGAGAGCCAGTGCTTATAACTTCAAGCTGTCTATCGGGTTTATCGCCCATCATCATTACACTTCCTTTACCAAAATCTTTATCAATTTTGTCGATAGTTAATTTTAGTGCTTTTAATTTTTCGTTGTTACTCATAATTTAATCGTTTAATTGTACATCGTTTTTATTAGATTGTAAAACTAAGGGGAAAATAAATACAAACAACTAAATATTTTAGTATTTTTTTACTAAATTATTTGGCTTATTCATAAGCGATTGAAAATCAATTGATTTATTTTCTCATTTTAAAATTTTTTTTGATTTACAAGTTCATTATATAATTAAAAAAAGAGGTTGCCAATATTGGCAACCTCTTTTAAATTAATATCTAAGCTATTATTTTGCTTCGAAAGCTTTTTTAATTCTTTCAGCACAATCTTGATAATGATATTTTGTAAGTTTATCAGTAGCAGTTGCTGCATTTGCATTCAATTCGTTTTGCAAGCTTTTTAAATATGCTCGTGCAATACTAGTAATATCGGTGTTTTTAGTATTACTACTAGCTGGGAAGAAACCTGCTGGTAAACCTGCAATTGCAAAATTTTGTGCAGGTGCTGGATTCATTAACTCAATTAAGCTTTCTACATATTGTTTTTGAATATTTCTACGGTAAACATCTGTAGCTTTTTTATTTGTAAGCTCTGTAAATACCCCTTTTTTTACATCTTCCATCATTTCATCTAAAGTATAAGTATTGGCACCAAAACGTGCAGTACTTAAAACTAAACGATATAGTCTATCTTTATTTAGCATAGCTGATACCATACCTGTTTGAATGGTTTGAACTCTATCATTTGCTTGAGGGAAACTTACTTTATTTAAAATGTTTTTATCTAACAACCAAGTTGGTGTAATAAATAATTGATTTACTACAAACTGTACTGCTTCTTTTTGTGTAGCTTTTGGAGTTGGTTCGTAAACATCGCCTTCTTGCTCTACACTTTTATAAGTTTGTTGAATACCACCAACATTTTTTGCAACATGATTCATGTATCTGTTAAATTGTCCCACAACTTGACCATACATTTCGTCTAAATTTTCATATTTATCGGCTTCTTCTTTTGTCCACTCTGGTAAACCAGCAATTACACGTTTTAAGTTTTTGATACCATAATCGCTAGCTTTTACTGCATTATCACTTAAATCCTCTGTTTGTGCACGTGGATCTACATTTCTTCCTTCACCACCAAACCAAAGTCTTGGGTTTGCTTTTAATCTATCAATTACCCAACGATTTGTAATTTTATGGTCAATGTTTTCGTCTTGAACTCCTGTCCATCTATAACCCCATTCAATTGCCCATTTGTCGTAATCACCAATTCTTGGGAATAAGCCAACTTGGCTAATATTATCTTCTGGTTGAGCTACATAGTTAAAACGAGCATAGTCCATAATACTTACAGTATGGCCATTAGCTTCAACCCAAGCTTTATCTCTTAATTTTTCAACAGGAGTTAAGCTACTGCTACCCATGTTGTGACGTAAACCAAGCGTATGTCCTA
This sequence comes from Chitinophagaceae bacterium, assembly GCA_049242885.1. Lineage (GTDB taxonomy): Bacteria > Bacteroidota > Bacteroidia > Chitinophagales > Chitinophagaceae > CAIVPM01. The sequence goes on along the minus strand of JBMLOQ010000055.1, from coordinate 13,749 downwards.
CTTCGTGAGAAGAAACAAAGCGTATTAATTGGCCCATTAATTCATCATCATACTTCATTTTACGAGCTTTTGGATCTTGAGCAGCACATTGCACCATGTACCAATCGTGTACTAATTTCATTACATTATGATACCAACCAATATGGCTTTCCAAAATTTCGCCACTACGAGGGTCGTGAATTTCTGGTCCATAAGCATTAGTAATATCACTAGCAAAATATCTTAATACACTAAAACGAGCATCTTCTAAACTCATTGTACTATCATTTTTTGGCCATTCTCTACCTTCGATAGCATTTTTCCAACCAGCTTTTTCAAAAGCAACATTCCAATCGTTTACACCATCAATTAAATATTTAACCCATTGTTTAGGTGTTGCAGGGTCAATATAATAAATTATTTTTTTGGCAGGTTCAACCAATTCGCCACGTTTGTATTTTTCTACATCTTCTGGTTTTGGCTCTAATCTCCAACGAACTGCAAAAGTTTGTTCTTCTGTTTTTTGTTGATCATCGCCATACACAGTAAATCTATCAGCAAAAAATCCAACACGAGGGTCAAATACCCTACGAGCCATAGGTTTTTTTGGTAATAAAAGTAAAGAAGTATTAAGCTCTATAGTAACTGCACCAGCTGTAGAAGCTGCTGGCAAACTTGGACCTCCTGGCAAACCAGGTATACTTATTCCACCAAAACCACCACCACCAGAATTGTAGGTTTTAACTGTACGAATTTCTGTATTTATTGGGTAAGTATTTATTGATTGAATAAAACTTCTATCACCAGCTATATTACTTAAACCAATTCTACGTTTATCGTTGGGGCTAATGCTTACCACTTGGTTATCTCCTTTAAAAAATTCAGTCACATCAATAACAGCTCCTGTGCTATCTTTTCCAAAACAAGCTATACCAAAAGAATTGCTTATAGGATCTACGTTTGAATTTTTTACTGCTGCACTAATTACATTGGTGCTATCTACAAAACTAATTAATGTTACTACTCTTAAAAATACATTATTGCTTGGTCCTTTCTCGAAGCGTAAAGTTTGTGTATTTACCTCTTCACCACCATATACACCACCACCACCAGCAACTTTAGAATAACGGGTTACTGCTAAAATTTCTTGGCCAAATAAATCATCTGGAATTTCGAAATAGTATTTTTCTTCTACTTTATGCACAGTAAACAAGCCTTTTTTTGTTTTGGCTTTATCTGTAATTACATCTTTATAAGGCTTTGGTTTTGCAGAAGCACCACCACCACCAAGGCCAGCTAAAGCTGCTAAAGGGTTACCACTTCCACCACCTGTTGGAAGTGTAGGTATTTGGCTAAATGCACTTAAACATGCACCAATACCAAGAGCAAGGAATGTTTTTTTCATTAGAAATTTTTAAAGGGGTGAAGATAGGGGTTGAAATTAATTGCCAAAAAACTTTTTGATTAACTATAAAATGATTACTTAAAACAAAAAGAGGCGTTAAAATTCATCATCTTTTTTTAATTTGCCAAGCAATACAAAACACTATTTTTTAGTAGATTTACATATTCATATATACAATAACTGATTTTTGATAGCTGATTCCCAATTTTGTAATGTGCCATTTCTATCAAGTTTTTTTGAATTTCTGCTTTCAAACACAAGTTTATAAACCAATAATTATTGGAGTATAGCAATAAAATTTTATAGATTTTAAAAAATAGTTGCATAAACAACTATATTTTCTATCTTCGCTTTTCTTAAAACATTGTTATGCAAGAAGCGTATATTGTAGCTGGTTTTAGAACAGCAGTAACCAAAAGTAAAAAAGGTGGTTTTAGGTTTTTTAGACCCGATGATTTGGCAATTGAAGTTATTAAAGGATTAGTAGCAACAATTCCACAGTTAGATACAAAAAGAATTGATGATGTAATTGTGGGAAACGCTGTGCCAGAAGCAGAGCAAGGCTTACAATTTGGGCGAACCATTGCAGCTAAAGCATTAGGAATTGATGTTGCAGGAATTACCATAAATAGATATTGTGCAAGTGGCTTAGAAAGCATTGCTATGGCAACTGCAAAAATAAGAACCGGCATGGCTGAATGTATTATTGCTGGTGGAACAGAAAGTATGAGCATGGTGCCAACAGCAGGTTGGAAAACTGTACCAGCTTATAGCATTACAAAAGAAGAGCCAGATTATTATTTAAGCATGGGGCTTACTGCTGAGGCAGTGGCAAAAGAGTTTAATGTAAATCGTACCGAGCAAGATGAATTTGCAACAACCTCTCACGCTAAAGCAAAAACTGCTATAGAAAATGGATATTTTAAAGAAGGCATTTTACCTATTACAGTTAATCAAACCTATGTAAACGAAAAAGGTAAACGTGCTGTAAAATCTTATATTGTTGATACAGATGAGGGTGTAAGAGCAGATACAACAGTTGAAGGTTTAGCTAAGCTTAAACCAGCTTTTGCACAAATAGGTAGCGTTACTGCTGGTAATAGTTCACAAACTAGCGATGGGGCTGCCTTTGTTGTAGTTATGAGTGAAAGAATGGTTAACGAATTGGGCTTAAAACCAATTGGACGATTAGTAAATTGTGCAGTAGCTGGAGTTCATCCAAGAATTATGGGTATAGGACCTGTTGCTGCTATTCCAAAAGTATTAAAACAAGCAAACTTAAACATTGCCGATATAGATTTAATTGAACTTAACGAAGCCTTTGCCTCTCAATCATTGGCTGTTATTAAAGAATTAAACTTAAATAAAGATATAATTAACATTAATGGTGGTGCAATTGCACTTGGGCATCCATTAGGTTGTACAGGTTGCAAACTAACTGTACAATTATTGAGCGACCTAAAACGCCTAAACAAAAAATATGGTATGGTAAGTGCTTGTGTAGGAGGTGGACAAGGTATTGCAGGTATTATTGAACGTTTTTAGGCTAATTTGGTAATTGATTTATGTTTTCATCAGCCAAAAAAATAAGCAAAATGCTATATACTTTTATTGGTATTTATGTTGTTATTGGTGTGTTGTTTTATTTTTTTCAAGACTTGGTTTTTTTTAGGTCAAAAAGAATTGATGTAAATGCTCCTTTTGAATTTGATGTGGCTTTTAAAGAAGTAAATATCCCTTATAACAGCGAATACAATTTTAGCATTGTTCAGTTTTTTGCCAAAGAACCTCAAAAAAAACTTGTTTTATATTTTCATGGAAATCATACTAATATTAATAGATATGCAAAACATGCTGAAAATTTTACAAATAGAGGATACGATGTTTGGATGTGCGATTATCCAACATTTGGCAAAACCACTGGCAAACTAACAGAAGCCATTTTATACCAAGAAGCTGAGGCTTTTTACGAATTAGCAAAACAACAATATGCAGATACCAATATTGTAATATATGGAAAATCTTTTGGCTCTGGTTTAGCTAGTTACCTTGCAAGTAAAACCAATACCCAACAATTAATTTTAGAAACACCCTATAATAGTTTTGTGGATGTAGCTAGGCAGTGGGGGTTTATGTATCCTTGTAATTGGATAGTAAAATATAAAATTCCAAGCTATGAATATGTATCAAAAACCAAACAACCAATAACTATTTTTCATGGCACGTCAGATGGTACAATTTATTATAGCAATGCTAGAAAGCTAAAAACACATCTAAAACCTACGGATAAATTTATAACTATTGAGGGTGGAGAACATAACAATATTCCTAGCTATGATATTTATCAAAAAGAAATAAGCACTTTATTAAAGTAATAGTTTAAAAAATCCTTTTAATTAGTTGAGCTTTCATCATAGCATCTACCAAAACTACTGCAGTAACAGCTTCTAAAACTACTGGAACACGTAAGGCAATACACAAATCATGTCTTCCTTTTACACTTAAAATATCCAACTCATTTGTATTCCAATTATAACTTGTTTGTTCTTTTGGAGTAGAGGATGTAGGTTTAATGGCAATTTTAAAAACCAAATCGTTTCCATTGCTAATGCCACCAACTATACCACCTGCATTATTGGTTTTGGTTTTTCCTGAATCATCAATTAAAACATCGTTATGCTCGGTACCAAACATTTTTGCAGCAGCAAATCCTGCTCCAAATTCAATACCTTTTACTGCAGGAATAGCAAAAACGGCATGGCTTATTTGGCTTTCTAAACTATCCCAAAATGGCTCGCCAACTCCCAATGGAATATTGCTAGTAGTACACTGAACTATTCCTCCAATACTATCTTTTTGATTAATCGCTTTTTGCAAACCTTTTTCTATATCGGTTTCTCCTCCAATTTCCAAAAGGGTTGCTTTTGGTACTATGTTTTGTGCTGCCAATATTTTTTTGGAAATAACACCTGCTGCAACTAAGCAAACAGTTAAACGCCCACTAAAATGCCCACCACCTCTAAAATCTTCAAACCCATTAAATTTTTTGTGTGCAACAAAATCGGCATGCCCTGGTCTGGGAATATCTCTTTGTTTTTCGTAATCTCCACTTCGGGTATTATTGTTTTCAAACAAAATACAAATGGGTGCCCCTGTAGTTTTATTGTTAAAAATACCACTTTTAAAAATAGGCAAATCTGTTTCTTGGCGTGGAGTTGTACCTTTTTGTACACCTCCTTTACGACGTTCAATATCCACCAAAAAATCTTCTACACTTAAAGGCATACCAGCTGGGCAGCCATCAATTACAATACCTACACTTTCGCCATGTGATTCCCCAAAAATATTTACACTAAAAAGGTTTCCAAAGTGGTTCATAAAGTAGGTTGAATTTAAAAAACAATTTTAGGACAATCTACCCCATCATTACCAGTATTCCTATAAGGATAAATATTTAGCATAACATAGCCACCACCTGCAAAATTTTGAGTATTATTTTTAAACCATTTAAATACTCCAAAATCGTGAATACCAACAGTAAGTGGGCCAATTTTTGCAGCTGCTCCAACCCATAAATTATATTGGCTATTGTATTGTATGGGTAAATAAAATCCAAGTAACTGCGTTTCGAATCGAGGGGTTAAAGTAAAAAAGCTAATTTCTTTTGTGTTACCTCTTTCGCTTGCTTTTGTAGAGTAGAAATTAACGCCCAAACTTGCGTTTACATAAAAGTGGTTTCCTAAGTTTCTATCAACATTTAAAACTAAACGAGTAGGAGTTGTTATACTAAAGTCGCCTCTGAGGTAATTGGTTAGCACGAAATTATCTGAAATACTATCTCTTAACCTAGAAATAGACGATACATTAGCTAATTGTTGTGTAATGGCTGTATCTGTAACGCTACCTTGGAGTACTTTATTAGTAGCCGAGCCTCTTACATGATTGTAGCTGTTTGCACCAATATCCATAATTGAAACTCCAAATTTCCAATCATAGTTTCTGGTGTTTAATGGCTCTCCATCATAAGATTCTTTTACTAAATATTCTGCCCCAACACTAAAGCCAATACTACTTCTTGAAGCACTTAAATACTGTTTTCTTGCTTCAGATGTGTTGCCCAAAGAATCTAAAATTCTTAAATTATCACTATACATGTAACCTACGCTTCCACTTGTAAAATTATAATAAGTATTGCCGTTTGTAGCATTTACACCTTGTGTATATCTTAAATCATTAGCAAAAAATTGCATACCAGCCAACCCTTTCATATACGATACATTAATACCTGCCGATAATCTTGAAAACTGTGTTTCTTGTACTATTTGAGAATAATTAAAGGTAACCTCTGCCCAAGTTGACATTACACCATTAAAACTTATTGGTTGATTGGTATTTAGATTGGTTCTTAAAAAACTTCCCAAGCTTTGAGGGTTGCTGTTGTAAAAAGCAGATTTTGAACTATTTAAATGAATATTATTTTTCATTCTAAAACTTACACCCATAGCTCGTTTATCGCCAAGTTTTACCCTAAAACTTAACAATTGGCCATCTGTAACACTGTGCAAACTTCTTGTTCTAGTATGTTGTGTAATAGCAAATTGAGAATCTGCAATATTGGTTGGTGGTTGTGCAGCATTAAAATTACTTAAAGTAAAAAAATTATTGGTAAGAGCATGTTGTGCACCAAACAAACTAACATCCCACTTATAAAAACTGTTTACTGAGGTGGCAGGATTGTAGTATGTATTTGAAATACCTGCATATGGAGATCCATTTACTGCATGATAATTTTGAGAAAATACTTTATGGCAAATGCATAATAACAGTACAAATACAATTTTAGTTAGTTTCATTCTTTTAGGTAAAATATCAATAAAATTTATTTTTAGTTTTCTAGCTTAAACAGGCTATCTACAAATTCTTGCTTGTCGAATATTAATAAATCATCAACCTTTTCTCCAACGCCAATAAACTTTACTGGTATTTTAAGTTGGTTAGCAATTGCCAAAACCACACCACCTTTTGCAGTACCATCAAGCTTAGTAATGGTAAGGCTATTTACCTGAGTTACTGCAGTAAATTGCTTGGCTTGCTCTACAGCATTTTGCCCAGTACTTCCATCTAGTACAAGCATTACATCATGTGGGGCGGTTGGTATTACTTTTTGTATTACTCTTTTTATTTTATTAAGCTCATCCATTAAGTGTGCTTTGTTGTGCAGCCTACCAGCAGTATCAATAATTACTACATCGCTACCTTTTGCAATGGCACTTTTTACAGTATCAAAAGCCACTGCACTGGGATCGCTACCCATGGCTTGTTTTACAATAGGCACACCAACCCTATCGCTCCAAATGGTTAATTGATCTACTGCTGCTGCCCTAAAAGTATCTGCTGCTCCAAGCAAAACATTATATCCAGCTTTTTTATAATTGTTGGCTAATTTGCCAATAGTAGTAGTTTTGCCTACACCATTTACTCCAACAACTAAAATTACATGTGGCTTGTTGGCAGCGTCTATTTTAAAGTTTTTGAAATCATCATTACTAGTATCAACCAATATTTCTTTTATGGCATTTTGAAGAAGGCTATTAAGTTCGGTTGTGTTAGAATATTTTTGTTGTTTTACTTTGTCTTGAATTTTTTCGATGATGGCTAAGGTTGTATCAACACCTACATCTGCTCCAATTAAAGCTTCTTCTAAATTATCTAACACCTCATCGTCGATGGTAGATTTACCAACAATGGCTTTAGCAATTTTTCCAAAGAAACTCTCCTTAGTTTTTTGCAATCCTTCGTTTAATGTTTCTTTTTCTTTTTTGCCAAAAAGTTTATCAAAAAAGCCCATGAATGTTTATTAAATAAAATAAGCTGCTAAAATATGTATTTGTAGGCAAAGATGTTTTTTGGGATGAAAATTTTTAGACAAATGACTCAATTATACATGATTTTGAAAGAACATGATATCACTTGTATTTATACACAAACTACTTCTTTTAAATTATACTCATTATCTAAAATCAAAAAATTAGCAGGAATATTGGATTTAATACACCCTATTTTTTGTTGCATATTCAACACTTTTGCAGGATAATAACTACACATTTTCAAAGCTTCAGTTTCAGTGATGTTACAATACTTTACAAGGTTTTTAAAAGCTTTGTACATAGTTAGTGCCGATCCACTTAAAATGCCATTGCTAATATATTTATCTTTTTGAAATTGGTGGGTGTAGTGGTCTTCAGTTGTGGTAGTTACAGCATCGGTAATTGCATACAATCTATCACCCATAAACTTTTTAGCCATGCTTATGGTTTCAAAACTTACATGATGCCCATCAGGTATAATTGAGCTTGTAACTGTACTGCTATTAAAAATGGCAGTTAGCAAATTGGGCTGCCTATGTTGCAACCCTGGCATTGCATTAAACAAGTGTGTGCAAGTATTAATGCCCATACTAAATGCTTCATTTGCTTGTAAATAGTTTGCATTGCTATGCCCAATACTAATTTTAATGTTATAAGATTGTATAAGGCTAATTATAGCTGGGCTACAACATTCTGGAGCTAGGGTGATTATTTTAATTACACCCTTACCATATTCCAACAAATGCTTTACAGTTTTAACTGTTGGTTTATGTATTAATTCTTGTATGTGAGCACCCTTTTTTATTGGGTTAATCCAAGGGCCCTCAACATGTAATCCAATACAACCTTTACCATGCTGTTGCCAATATTGTTTAATAGCATCTATACAATTAAAAATTACATCATAAGTATTGGTAGCAACCGTAGGCAAAAAATATGCAGTACCGTTTTTAGAACAATATTGTTGTAAAGCTTGCAAGCTTTCTACATTTTTATAAACACTAAACAACTTACCACTTGCTCCATAAATTTGATTGTCTACAAATGCAGGGGCAATAATTTCATGTTTTGGTTTTTTACAATCTTCAATACGTTCAATCTTATTATCTTTTATAATAAGAGCTTTATTGTGCAACCATTTAGTGCCAGTAAATATTTTTTTTGCTGAATACATGATGTATTTTTATATTGATACTTAAACAACCAAGCAATATTACATGATACAACTAGCAAATAAAAACTGCTTTTAAAGAAATCCATTTCTTTGCTACATGAATACATCTTTAGCAGAAAGAGATAAAAAAGTTATTTGGCATCCTTTTACAAAACAATACAATCAAAACCTACCTATTGCCATTTCAAAAGCAAAAGATAGTATTTTGTATAATGAAGATGGCAGTGCATACATTGACGCTATAAGTAGCTGGTGGGTTACCATTCATGGGCATGGCAATGAATATATTGCCAAAAAAATTTATGAGCAAGCTTTAAAAGTAGAACAAGTAATTTTTGCAGGATTTACGCACCAACCTGCAGTTGACTTAGCTGAAAAACTTTTACCTATACTGCCTAACAATTTTGATAAAATATTTTATAGCGATAATGGCAGTACAAGTGTTGAAGTTGCCATTAAAATGTGTTTACAATTTTGGGCTAATGAAAACACAAACAATGAAAGTATTAACGGTTTAAACATTCATCACCCCAGAAAAAAAATATTGGCTTTTAACAATAGCTATCATGGTGACACTTTTGGAGGAATGAGTGTTAGCGATAGAAGTGTGTTTACAGCTGCCTTTAAAGACTATTTGTTTGATGTAGTTTTTATAGATGTGCCATCAGAAAATAACATTACACAACTTATTAATTTTATTAACACTGAGGGAAATGAATTTGCTGCATTTATTTATGAGCCATTGGTGCAAGGTGCTGGTGGAATTTGTATGTATAATGCCCAATTTTTAGATGAATTATTGTTTGCTATAAAACAACAACACATTATTTGCATTGCAGATGAAGTAATGACTGGCTTTGGGCGTACAGGAAAACTGTTTGCTAGTGAATATGTAACAAATAAACCAGACATTATTTGCTTAAGTAAAGGACTTACAGGTGGTACAATGGCTTTGGGCGTTACAGCCTGTACTCTAAAAATTTATGAAGCTTTTGTAAGTAGTAATGTTTATAAAACATTTTTTCATGGTCATTCATTTACAGCAAATCCATTGGCTTGTACGGCTGCTTTGGCAAGTTTAGAATTGTTTGAAATAAATGATAGTTTAAAAAAAATTCATTGGCTAAGCCATCAAAATCAAATTTTTGTTGATAAACACACAAAGCAATCTATCAAGAAATTATTTAAAAACTTAAGATGTTTGGGCACTATTTTGGCTTTTGAATTAGTAGAAGGAAAAGATGAATATTTAAATAACATAGCCCAAACTATTACGCAAAAAGCTTTAGAAAATGGCATTTACATTAGGCCATTGGGCAACACTGTTTATATAATGCCTCCATATTGTATTTTAGAAGATGAATTGCAAAAAGTGTATGTATTTTTAGAAAGCATTATGTATTAATAGGTTTATAAAAGGATTGTGATTAAGCTTTTTGTGGTAGCGAAAAACCAATTGTAGTGCCAACATTAATGGCACTTCTCACGTGTATAGTTTGTTGGTGGGCTTCAATAATATGCTTACAAATTGCAAGCCCCAAACCTGTGCCTCCAACATTTCTGCTTCTGCCTTTATCTGTTCTGTAAAAACGTTCAAAAATCCTGTTTAAATGTTCATCTTCAATACCAATTCCATCATCAGTTACTTCTATTAAAACAAAATGGTTATCGGTTTTGTACATGCTTACAACTATTTGTCCATTTTGTTTACTATACTTAATAGCATTTTCAACTAGGTTTATCAAAACCTGACGAATTTTATCTTCATCAGCAAAAACTTCAATATTAATTTCAGTACCTTTTTTGATAGAGGTAGTAACGTTAGCATCTTTGGCTTTAAACGACAATGTATCAATTACTTCTTTAATCAAATCATTAATTATAAATCTTTTTTTATGAAGTTCTTTCTTACCTAATTCAAGTGTAGAAATCTCATCAACATCATTTACCAAATGCACCAATCGTTGAATGTTTTTTTGGGCATTCTTCAGGAATCTTTTTTGTGTGGCCTCATCAATATCTTCCTCATCAATTAAGGCCTCTACATAGCCTTGTATAGAAAAAATTGGGGTTTTAAATTCGTGAGATAAATTTTGCAAAAACTCTTTACGATATTGCTCGTTTTGTACACGTTGTGCCAATTCTTGTGCATAGTTTGTTGCCCAAGTTTCTACCTCTTTGTTTACCTCATCAATTGTTTTTTTAGGCAAAATATATTTGTAATAAGTTTCTTCACGTTTTGTTGCTTTGGTTTGATATATAAGTTTATAAATTAATTTTATTTTACGTTGAATATAAATTTCGATAAAATATTGCACAACAGAAAAAATAAACAATAACAACACCACAAAAAACAAACAACCATACCAAAAGCTTGTAAAAACCAATCCAAATGCAGTAGCTATAGGCAATGCTAAAATTATTGCAAGTATCCAAGCCAATTGTTGTGGTGTAAAATTCTTTAATGAAAACATTTGTGTAAATATAAAGCCTAGTTAAATCTAATAGCTTGTATAGGCTTAATTTTTTTAACTAAAAAAGTAGGAATAATAAAGGCTAAAAAACATACAATGGCAGTAGCTACTATCACCAACACGTTTTGCCACCATACAAATTTTATTGGAGCAATATTTACCATATAATTTGCTTCATCGAGTTTTATAAAACCAAATTGCTGCTGCAAATAGCCCAAGCCTAAACCAAACACTAAACCAATGCTTATTCCAATTAAAGCTATTATACTAGCATAGTATAAAAATATTTGTTGAATACTATAATTACTTGTACCTAAGGCTTTTAAAATGCCTACCATTTTTGTGCGTTCTAAAACTAATATTAGTAAGCAGGTAATAAGATTAATAATTGCTACTATTCCCATAATTACAAACACTACGTTGCGATTTACATTCATTGCTTGCAACCAATCAAAAATATTTACATATACTTGTTTTATGCTTTTGCCTTGCCACTCAATAGGCAATTGTAAACTTTCTACAACTTTATCAATTTCGTTGGTATTGTTTACTAAAATTTCGTAACCACCAATTTGATTTTGATCCCAACCGTTAATTGTTTGTATTAATTTTAAGTCAGCTACAATAAATTGTTTATCGTATTCTTCAATACCTGTTTTATAAATTCCTACAACTTTTAGTTTTCTGTAAGTGCTTGCTTCATTTGTTTGAATGAAATTTACTTTTACAGTATCGCTAATTTTTGCTTGAAGTAAAATGGCTAAAGGAGCAGATAATACTACTTCTTTACTATAACTACTATCATTAAAGTGCAGCCATCGGCCCTGTTGTAAAGAATTTTTAATTAAGGAACTATCGTATTTATTATTTACACCTTTAATTAAGCAACCCTCTATTTCGTTTTTAAACTGAAGTACTGTTGCTTTTGTTGCAAAAGGTTGTATAGCCTTAATAGCAATATTTTTTTTAAGAATTTGCTCTACTGTATCATTTGCCAAAATGGGCGTTTCCTCTGCAACAATTGCTTTACCTATATTGTAATGTTGCACTCTAATATGTCCCCAAAAAGAAAATACTTTATCCGATATGGTATCTTGAAATCCATTTACAAAACTCAAAGTAAGTATCATAGCAGCCACACTAATTGCAGTTGCACCAATAGATAATCTTATAATAAATCTCGAAAAAGATTTTTCGCTATTAAAAGCAATTCTTTTGGCTATATAAATGGCAATATTCACAGTTAAGGTTTTACACTTGCCACAACTTTTGCCCCTGCTTTTTTGGCTGCATACATTACTTTAAAAAAGCTTCCATTGTAAGATATTGTATCGGCATTTATAACTATTGAGGGAGTATCTAAAAAAGCCCTTACTTTATTTACTTCTTGAGCAATTATGGTATCTAATAAATGAGTGGGTATGGGTTGTTGGTTTAAATAAATGATATTATCCTTATCTATACTTACAACAATATTTTGCTTTGTTTTGGTATCTCCTTTTCCTTTAGGATTATTCACTTTAACAACGTTAGGATTTGCTAAAGTGCTTACAATTAAAAAAAATAATAATAAAATAAACAATATATCGTTTAAGGCTCCTGCATGCAGGCTAGGCTTTTCTCTAAGTCGTTTTCTTATATTCATTTTTTAGAAAAGTAAAAAGAACAATTAGTAAATATTAAATAATCAATCAATAACTCACCCAATCACCAATCAATATTATTTCGTTGGTTCTTGTAATACATCTAAAAACTCTGCACTCGCAGCCTCCATTTTATACACAGTTTTGTCAATTTGTGAGGTAAGTACACTATGCCCTACATAAGCAATTAAACCCACAATTAAGCCTGTACCACTTGTTATCATTTTCACATAAATACCTCCAGCAATGGTGTTTAACTCAAATCCACTATTGTTGATGTTGTAAAACAATTGAATCATACCTACAATGGTTCCTAAAAAACCAAACATAGGAGCTACACCTGCAATTAACGACAATAGCGATAAATTTTTTTCCATTTTGTATACCTCTAATTTTCCTACATTTTCCATGCTACGTTCTATTGCTTCTAGAGGTTTGCCAATACGTTGCAAGCCTTTATCTATCATACGAGCCACAGCGTTATTGGTATTTTTTGCTAAATTTCGAGCTGCAACTAAATTTCCGCTAACTACATTATCTCGTATAATGCTCATAAAATTATCTTCAATTTTACCAGCTTTGTTTATTGCCAAAAATCTTTCAATAAACACAAAAATTGAAGCTACAAAAAGTATGTATAAAGGATACATTATCCAGCCGCCTTTTTGTAGTAAATCCCACATATTTATTTTTTCTGCAATGGTTGTTGGAGGTATAACTTGTAAAAAGTAATAAAGCATTTTTTTAGCATTAATTTTCTACACAAATTAAATGATATAGTTTAATTAAAATGATTTTGGGTATAAACTTTATGATTGCTTTTGCAATTAACTAGATATTAATTTATAATTAATCCATCTTTCATTGTAAACAACTTTGGGCATTGTGCTGCTAAATGCTGATTATGCGTTACAATAACAAATGTTTGATTAAACTGCTTATTTATTTTACTAAACAATAAGTGTAATTCGTTGGCGTTGGCACTATCTAAATTGCCAGTAGGTTCATCGGCAAAAACAATTGTAGGATTATTTATTAATGCTCTTGCTACAGCAACTCTTTGTTGCTCACCACCACTTAACTGGTTAGGTTTATTGTTTATTCTGTTAGCCAAGCCCAATTGATCTAGTAGATGTATTGCTTTTTCCTTGGTAGTGGTTTTATTTTTTTTACCAATCCAAGCAGGAATGCACACATTTTCCCAAGC
>JBMLOQ010000054.1:0-3321 GCA_049242885.1 Chitinophagaceae bacterium | reverse complement strand
TTGCCACGATTTTGAAATTTGTTTGGCAGTTAAGCCTTGTTTTAATTGCTCCATTAAGGTTGCATTGCCTACTAATTTATTAAAAAAATAATCAGTTGCCTTGCCCGATTTTGGTTCTAAATAAAACTTTCCATCACCATAAAGGCTATACAATTTGTATGCTTTTACCAATGGCTCAATATCAATTTTATTGTTTAAATGTTTAAGTATTTTGTTGTAAGGTGTATCATATACATTCCAACCATAACATGCTTTGTTTTTTAGTTTTGGTTCTTTTGCTCCATATCTACTAGTGGGTGTAAACTCATATAAACCATTTACTGTATCGCTGTAAGGCTTTAAACTTGGGTGTCCAAAAATGCAAAAAGGATGGTCAGTTCCTCTACCTTCACTTAAAACAGTTCCTTCAAAATAACAAGTGCTGGCATACCAATAAATAGTAGCCATATCTGGTAAGTTGGGTGATGGTTTTATTGGCAATTCATATAAACTTTTGTGTGTATAATTTTTGCAAGAAATTATAGTAAGGCTAAAGTTTTTTCGTTCATTTTCAAAGCCTAGCATTTCACCTAATGAAACTTTATTGTCTATAGCTTTATTGTATTTTGCAGCTAACCAACGTTCACCAACAAGCATTTTGGCATATTCACCAATTGTCATTCCATACACCACAGGTATAGGTTGCATACCTACAAAGCTTTTGTATGCAGTATCTAAAACTGGACCATCTACATAAAAACCATTTGGGTTGGGTCTGTCAAAAACTATTAGTGGTTTATTGTATTCAATAGCAGTTTCAATAAACTCCTGCAAAGAAGATATAAAGGTATAAAAGCGTACACCTACATCTTGTATATCAAAAACCAATACATCCACATCTTGCATATCCTCTGCACTGGGCTTTCTTTTTTTACCATACAAGCTAATTACCTGAATTTTTGTAGCAGCATCAATATAAGTGTCTACTTTTTCTCCAGCATCGGCATTGCCTCTAAATCCATGCTCAGGGCCAAAAGCTTTCACAATGTTTACACCAAGTTTTTGTAAGCTATCTACAATATGTGTGCTATTAATGGTAGCTGTATGATTTGCAAAAACTGCTACTTTTTTACCATTTAGTAAAGGCAAATATTGTTCTGTTTGATAAGCCCCTGGTAAAATGTTTAAGGTTTTTTTTTGTGCTGTAGCTAAAAATATACTAAAACTAAAAGCAACTATCAAGATGTACTTCATACAATATTTATTGATGCTGCAAGGTAATTAAATAAAAAATCAGCAACCAATTTTTTTTGATTGCTGATTTTGCATTACAAAAACAAAAACTTACTTTTTTGAGGCTTTAAAATTTCCATTTGGTTGAAGAAAAGTTAAACCTGTGCATTTGCTTGCATCTGTAACATCAAATTGCACATAAAAACCATCTGCTACTTTAAGTGCAAACTTATCTTTACCAACATTATTTAACTCATAATCGGGTTGTCCAGGCACTAAAACATACAAGGTTTTACTATCTTTTATATACACCTTTACAGTTACACCAGTTAAGTCGTAATCGCCTACATACTTTTGTAAATCATTAACTGCAACTTCTTTTGTTTTTAACTTTCGAGTAAACAATAATGGATTTGGCAAGCTAGCTTCAACCGGCAATTGCAAAGCATTAATATCTCCAGCATCATTCATTGTAAACTGTACATTCAAAGGCGTTTTTTGTGTAGTATCTATTTTATTGTCTTCAAAATCAAAGGTTTCAAAAATATTATAATGATAATGTTTTAACCACAAATGCTTACCACTAGGAAAACTTGCAAATAAAGAATCTCTATTTAAAAATATTTCAAAACTACCGTAACCTTGATTTGAGTAAATACCTTCAAAATCTTGTAAAGCATGGGTAGGTTTTGTATTTGCTTTTTGGTTAGATGTTGTTGAAGGTTTTGCATCGCTAATTGCTTTTTTTGCTTTTTTTATTTCCTCTTTTCTACTAGCACTCCAATTAAAGTATGGAAGTCCTAAAAGTTTATCAGCAATTATGTTTCTTGCAATAGTATTTACAGGGCTACCATCTTGGTTAGATAGTACTACAATACCTATACTATCACTTGGAAAAAAGCAAGTATTTGCAGTAAAGCCATCAATATTTCCTCCATGATCTACCCTATAATGACCTTTGTAGCTAGTTAAACTCCAACCAAAACCATAATTACCAAACAATACATCACTAATTTCTTTTGTAGGCAATCCAGCCCTTACAATAGCTTGACTACTAGTTGCCTGAGCATAAAAAGATGGAGAAAATATTTGCTTGCCATTGTATTTACCACCATTTATCCAAGTCATTAACCATTTACTCATATCTGTTACACTACTTTTTATACTTCCAGCTGGCCCAAAAGCATCAATATTATAGAATGGTAGTTTTTTAATTATACTGTCTTTTTCTACACCATAACCAAAAGAGTAATCGGCCAATTTGCTTTGTTGTTCGTTGGTAAAAACGGTATTGTTCATATCCAAACTATCTAAAATTCTTTGTTTTACAAGAGTTTCCCACGATTTTCCATAAAACTTTTCGGCAATTACCCCTTGTGCCAAAAACATAAAATTATTATACTGCCATTTTTGACGAATACCATAAGTAGGTTCTTGATATTTAATTCTTGCCAATAAACTATCTCTGCTTTTACTACTAAATAAATACCAAGAATAATCATGACGAGGTAACCCTGTTTGATGGCTCATCATATCTCTTAGCGTTATTTGGTTATTCATATCATTATTATAAAATTCAAGTGCAGGCAAATAATTTTTTACAGGTTTTTCAAAATCAACCTTTTCATCTTGCTCTAAATGCCCCATTAATGTGGTGGTAAATGCTTTAGTACAACTACCAATGGCAAAAACTGTATTTGGTGTAACGGGCAATTTGTTTTCAAAATCTTTAAACCCAAAACCTTTGCTATAAATTACTTTGTTTTTTTCTACAACAGCAACGGCAAAGCCAGCACAATTAAAATCTTTTAGCAAGTTTTGCAAACTAGTATCAATACCAGCTAATTTGTTTTGTGGGGTAGCCAGTTTTTTTTGAGCATGTAGTTGAAGGCTAGTAAATACTAAACAACCAATAAATAGTTTTTTCATGATTTTATTTTGTAGCAATTAGTAAAAGCAAATCTAAAAACATTACAATCAAATTTGAAATTTATATTTGATGTTTAAATTTTTGATAATGAAGGTATTTGCTATTCTTTTTTTAATATTTTGCAGCTTACAATCTAAAGCACAACTAAGCAGTAAAACCATTTTTACAAAAGCAGATAC
>JBMLOQ010000053.1:0-7642 GCA_049242885.1 Chitinophagaceae bacterium | reverse complement strand
TTATTTAAAAATTACAGTGCCTAATTGTTTAGTAATTTCTCGTTCAATTTCTTTTAGATGTTTATGAACTTCAATAAGTGTTTTTTGCTCTTCAAATGTTTTTGCAGTTTCTAACTCTGCTTGATTTTCATCAAACATTTTTTTAATTTTTCTTAGTTTAAAATAGTTTAAACTCATGTTTACATCTTGCAAGCTTATGTCTCTTGTAGTAATGTTTAAACCTTCAACAACATTATCCCAATTGCTACTTAATTCGTGAGGAAACATTGTAATACTGGTTGCTAAATTTGCAATTTCCTTATCCTCACTGTGTGTAAATATTTTAATAGTCGGTTGCTCGTTATTGTAATATTTTTCTTTGTATGTGTTATAAATTTTAGTAAGTAAAGGGTTGTCAAATGCAAATGCGTCAAGGTCTTCAAAAATATGTGATGCAATTAATGTATTTGCATTCCAAGTCTTAAGTCCATGTTCTAGCAACACACGTATTACATTTTTTTCATGTAATTCATCTGTATTGGTTACATAGTTGTTTTCAAAATTTTGCTCTACATCTGTTTCATTGTATTGAGGCAATATGTCATCTACATTGTTGGTATTTTGTTTTTTTAACTCTTTCTCAACCTTATCCCTTTTGTATTTATTTACAAGTTGTATCAGTCCACCCTCATCAATTTTAAGTAATTGGCTGCACTGTTTTATATAGGCTTGTTGCTTTGTAAAATCTTCTACTCTGTTTAATTTACTAAGTGTTTCAGCGATATTATTTACAGCATCGTTTTTTAGTTGTATGTCGTTGCCTGCATCTTTAAGCATTATTTCTAGCTTAAAAATGATGAAGTCTTTTTTATTTGTTTTTACAAATTCGTTAAAGGCTGTAGTACCAATTTTGTTTACATAACTATCTGGGTCTTCATTATCAGGTATTAATACTAGCCTTACTTGTAAGCCTTCTTCAACAGCCATATCCAAGCCTCTTAAAGCAGCTTTTACACCAGCAGCATCGCCATCATAAATTATGGTTAAGTTGTTGGTATATTTTTTAATTATTCGTAATTGTTCTTGCGTAAGGCTAGTACCACCGCTTGCTACTACATTTTCTATGCCTGCTTGGTGCAAGCTAATTACATCGGTGTAGCCTTCTACGAGTAAGCATTCATTTGCTTTATCAATGGCTTG
The DNA here is from genome assembly GCA_049242885.1 of Chitinophagaceae bacterium. Classification (GTDB taxonomy): domain Bacteria; phylum Bacteroidota; class Bacteroidia; order Chitinophagales; family Chitinophagaceae; genus CAIVPM01. The sequence goes on along the minus strand of JBMLOQ010000053.1, from coordinate 6,463 downwards.
TTTGGCAAAATAACTACCATACAAAACTTTGCTTTTGCTGTAAATGTCGTTTTCGGGTGTGTTAATATATTTTGGAGCTTTATCATTTTTGCCAATTATTCTTGCTCCAAAACCAATTATTTTTCCAGTATTATTGTGAATAGGAAAAATAATTCTGCCTCTGTAATTATCACTCCACTCGTCATCGTTTCTTTGAACAACAAGCCCAGTTTTTGGGAAAATTTCTTTATTGAACTGTTGCTTAATTAAAGCGGTTGCCAATAAATTTTTTTCTTGAGAATTGTAGCCTAATTGAAACTTTTTAATTATTTCGTCTCTAAAGCCCCGTTCTTTTAAATAAGATAGGGCATGGGTTTTTCCTTCTTCTTGCTCCCATAAATAGTTGGTAAAAAATTGTTGTGCAAAGCTGTTTATAATATATAAACTATCGCCAGTTTGTTGTTGTACTTTTTGTTCTGGCGTAAGCTCTGTTTCTTCAATTTCAATATTGTATCTTTTTGCCAACCATTTTAAGGCTTCTACATAGCTAAGTTTATCGTGCTCCATTAAAAACGTAATGCTGTTGCCGCTTTTGCCACAACCAAAGCATTTGTAAATTTCTTTTGCTGGAGATACGGTAAACGATGGTGATTTTTCGTTGTGAAAAGGGCAATTGCCAATATAGTTTACACCACGTTTTTTTAGTTTTACATATTCACCAACAACATCAATAATATCGATTCTGTTTTTAATTTGTTCTATTGATGCAGGTGTTATCAAGTTTTATTGATGATTTATTGATTTTTGATTTAAAGATTTATTATCTAAAAATTTGAAGATTTTTTACTTTATTAATTTTTAACCATTGACTAATGACCAGTTACTAATGACTTTTGACTAAAAACTAAACCGCTTTTGAGTCCATTAATTTTCCCATTTCTGTTTTTAGCATTCTACTTGGATATCTATTAATTACAATAAAATCGTGGGTTGCCATTACAACTGCAGTTCCATAATCTTTAGATATTTGAAATAATAACTGCATAATTTCATCACTAGTTTCTGGGTCTAAATTTCCGGTTGGTTCATCTGCCAAAATTAGTTTAGGACTATTTAGTAAAGCTCTTGCAATGTCAACACGTTGTTGCTCTCCACCACTCATTTCATATGGCATTTTAAAAGCTTTTGTTTTTAGCCCTACTTTATCTAGCACATCATTTATCTTTTCTTCCATTAATTTTTCGTCTTTCCAGCCAGTAGCTTTTAAAACAAATTTTAAATTGTCGTGAATATTTCGGTCTGTTAATAATTGAAAATCCTGAAAAACAACGCCTAAAGTTCTTCTCAAAAAAGGTACTTTTTTCCAATCCATCAGTCTTAAATCAAAACCCACTACATTGGCAGACCCTTCTTTTAATGCCAATTCACCATATAAAGTTTTTAATAAACTACTTTTACCAGTACCTGTTTTGCCCACTAAATACACAAATTCGCCTTTATTAATTTCAAAGTTTACATCTTTTAAAATTAAACTTTGACCTTGATAAATGTTTACCCCACGCATACTTACAATTGCATCGCTCATATAATAAATAATTAATAAAATTTCTTAATGGTGTAAAGTTAATCAACACAATTACAAAAATGAAAATAAAAGTTTAATTCTATTTTCTTCATAAAGAATAACTTTAGTGGAAATTGGCATTTTTCCACCCCAAAATATTTTGTGATAATGTTTTAATTAGGCTTTTTACATTTGTAAAACATATTTTTTTAAATATCAGCCTAATGTACAAACTGTATTTTATTTTTTTTCTCTTGGTAGTGTTTAGTTTTTGTTCAAATTCTCCTTCCATATTTAACAAAAATAACATAGCTGATAGCACATTTTCTTATAATCCCATAACTGAAACTCAAAAAGAACATTATTTACAACAGTTTTACCCTTTGTATCAAAATGTTTTGGTAAACAGTGGGTTTAATGGTGGAATAATAATTGCAAAAAACGGCCAAATTATTTTTGAAGATTATAGAGGAATTTATAACAATACAACCAAAGCGTTAATATCGCCTTCAACTCCATTGCACATTGCAAGTGTATCAAAAACATTTACTGCAATGACCATTTTGAAATTGATGGAAGAAGGTAAAATAAATATTGACAATGAAGTAAGCCAGTACATTACAAATTTTCCATATCTAGGGATTACTATAAAAATGCTTCTAAACCATCGCAGTGGCTTAAGTAATTATGTATATGACCTTGATGGTACAATTACTCAAACATTTAAAAAGAAAAATAGAAAAGGAAAATGGATTGTTTACACAAAAACTGTAAAAGATAATACGCTACTTAATAAGCTACTAAGCAATGATGATGTATTGCATGCCATAGCTCAAAAAAAAGTTAAGCAAGAACGTAAACCAAACACTCATTTTAAGTATTGTAACACCAATTATTTGTTACTTGCCAGCATTATTGAAAAAGTTACTGGTGTTGATTTTCCTACCTATATGAAACAGAATGTTTTTGAGCCTTTGGGCATGAAAAATACTTATGTTTTTAGTGTAAAAGATTCGGCAAATTACAATCCATCTTATAAATACAATTTTGCTCCATACAACATTGAAAAGTTGGATTGTACTTATGGTGACAAAAATATTTATAGCACGCCACAAGATTTATTGCAATGGGATAAAGCTTTATATTCAAATGCTTTTGTAAGTGCTGCTACCTTGCAAATGGCTTATACACCTTGTAGTTTTGAGCGTGCAGGCATACACAATTATGGCTTAGGTTGGAGATTACTCGCTTATCCAGAGTTTACCATACCATACCATAATGGTTGGTGGCATGGCAACAATGCTGTATTTACAAGGCTTACTAAAGATACAGCAACTATTATTGTTTTAGGCAATAGGTATAATCAAAAAATTTATAAAGCAAAAGAGTTTGCTGCTATTTTTAATCAAAGTTCTCCAATGGCTGATACTGCTAGGTTGGAAGAGTAGATCTATAATTTGATAGAAATAAAAAATCCTGCTTCGATAAAGCAGGATTTTTTATAAGTATTTGAATATTAAGGCATTACAATTAAACTTTTTGGTTTTATATCTACCAACTCTAAATCAAAAATTAAGTCTTTTCCTGCTAAAGCATGGTTAGCATCTAGCACAACAGATTCTTCCTTAACTTCTACAATTGTTACTGGCATTTGGTTTCCTTGCCCATCATTCATTGCCAATTGCATTCCAACCTCGGGTGTAATGTTTGGAGGAAAATTTGCTTTAGGAAATTCCATAATCATTTCTTCTTGCACAGGGCCATAAGCTTCCATAAATGGAATGTGTATGGTCTTTTTTTCTCCAACTTGCATACCAGTTACGCCATTATCAAAACCAGGAATAACCATTCCGCTTCCAACCTCAAAAGTTAGTGGTTCTCTTTGTAAACTAGAGTCGAAAATTGATCCATCTGTTAGTGTGCCATGATAATGTATGTGCACAGTATCGCCTTTTTTTGCTTGCATTATTTGTTTTTTAATTATTTTTTTGAGTAAAAATTTACTGCTTAATACCTTCGATAATAGTATTGCAAAAATTTGTTTCAATCATTTTTTGAGTAAGTAGAAGCATATTGTAAAATGCTTTAGCGTTGCTTATGCCGTGCCCAATAATTACTGGTTTTGCTACACCTAAAACTGGTGTGCCACCATAATTTTCATAATGGAATCGGCTATAATATTCATCTTTTTCTACTCCTCTTTGAACAGCAATTTCATAAATGCTTTCAGCCATTTTTAAAACAATATTGCCAGTAAAACCATCACAAACTAACACATCGGCTTTATCGTTAAAAAAATCTCTTCCTTCAATATTTCCTATAAAATTAAGTGTAGTATTTTCTTTAAGTAAATTGTAAGTTGCTTGGGCTTGTATATTACCTTTACCTTCTTCTTCACCTACATTTACTAAACCTATTTTTGGATTTGTAAATCCTAAAATTTCTTTGGCATAAATGCTTCCCATCCATGCAAATTGATTTAGTTGCTCTGGCTTGCAATCTACATTTAAGCCAGCATCTAAAAGCAATCCTGTACTGCCATTAATTTTAGGAACAACTGTTGCAATTGTTGGGCGTAAAATGCCCTCAATAGGTTTTAAGCTAAACATAGTGCCTACAAGCATTGCACCTGTGTTGCCAGCACTTGCAAAAGCATCAATTTTTCCTGTTGCTAATAGTTTAAACCCAATACCTATGCTGCTATTAGGTTTTTCTCTTAAAGCTTTTGTTGGATGCTCGTTATAGCCTATAACATCGCTGGCTTCAATAAAAGTAACTTTATTGCTAATATTGTATTCTTCGAGTAGGGGTAATACAGTTTTTTGCTGCCCTATACAAAAAACATTTACAGCACCAGTTTGCTGGTGCTGTAAAAATTGTTGAACGCCTTTAACTGCTTCGAGGGGTGCAAAGTCTCCACCCATCATATCAAAGCCAATGTTCATAATGTATTTAGTAGCTTGTAACTAAAAGAAACTAAACAGTTAAAAACTGTTTAAATTACAAAAATAGCTAAACCAATTAAGCTTTTAAAGGAGCTTTTTCGGCAACTAATTTTCCTTTGTAAAACAATTTTCCTTCACTTACATGTGCACGATGGCGAACGTGAGTTTCACCTGTAGTAGTATCTTTTGTTAAAGTAACTTCTTGAGCTACATAATGTGTTCTTCTTTTTGCACCACGTTGTGCCGAGTGGCGACGTTTTGGATTAGGCATAATGCTTAATTTTTATTTTAATTCTAATTATCTTGTTGTTTAAAACTTTCTAAACCTTTCCAAATAGGATTGGCTTCTTTTTTTACTGCTTCTTCCATTTGTTGCAGTTTGTATAGAACTTCGAGATTACAAAGTGGACCTTTATACTCTTCCTCATTGCAAGTTCTTTGATTTGGAATACTCAAAGTTACAAATTCGTACAACCAACTTTCAATTTGCAAATGGCTTTCTGTTCTACCAAGGTAAAAAATATCAGGATCTTCTTCCTGTAAATTCATTTCCTCAGGGTTATCAACTAGCTTTACAATAATGGTAAACTCATCCCAAAGAACTTTATTTAGTGGATTTCCACATCTATCGCAACCAACATCAACAGTTCCACCAACATCAAACTTTAGTTGCAAAAAACCAACATTTTTCTCTAAATTTAGCTTTACATTGGCTTTACAGTTTGTAAAGTCTTGTTCACCATATTCAGTAAAAAAACTATCCTCAATGTGATACTCAAATAAGTGTACACCTTGCTTTAAGCCAACGAATGGAATATTATATGTACGATTATTGCCCATTGTTCACATTTTTGGGTTTGCAAAAGTAGGGTTTTGTGGTTTAAAATTGCGTAAAACTTTTAAAGAACCAATGTTTTTTTAAGCAAAATGAAAAATTTGAATTTTCTTTTTATGATTTTTTTAGCATTTCATTTATCAATATTGCGTTATAAAATTAAAAATTAATATGAAAAAAACATTTTTAGTAGTTATTACATTGGTTGTTTTTGGTAATTTAAATGCACAAGGTGTGAAAATTGGTGTAAAAGCAGGTGCAAATATCAATAAATTATCTGGCGTTTCATTTAGTGATGCTTATAATTTAAGCTATCAGGTAGGAGGTTTTTTAGAAATTGATTTTAGTAAGAAAATTGGTATACAACCTGAGATTTTATTTAGCCAATCGCAAACTAATACAGTTTCGGGTTTTAATAGTATTTATACAGGCATATCAAATGCTGTAAGTGGCACATCAGTAAAGTATAATCAACTGAATATTCCAATTTTACTTAGATATAATATGGGTAAACTGCTCACTATTAATGTTGGGCCTCAATATTCAATAGTACTTAATCAAAACGAAAATTTATTGGTTAATGGGAAAAATGCTTTTAAAACTGGCGACTTTAGTTTGGTTTCTGGAGTGCAATTAAATTTAGGGAGTTTAAGAGTTTACGGAAGATACAATATTGGATTAAGCAACATAAATGATATTGATAATAAAGATCAATGGAAAAGTCAGCAAATGCAGCTTGGTTTTGGTTTTAGGTTTTAAGTAGGGTAATGTTTGTTTAGCACTATAACCTCCTTTTGGAGGTTTTTTTATTATAGCTATTGGTTAAATTCTTTGTTGTTAATTTATATTAAAAGTGTTGCAGCATTTTAACAAAACCTTTTGTCTATTTTAAATATTTGTTAACATTTAAGTGATTGCCTTATATTCGCAGTCCTAAAATTAAAAATTTTTATTTATGAGAAAACTCTTACTCGTGTTTTTGAGTGTGATTATGGCAGTAACTGCTGTATTTGCACAAAACCGAACTGTAAAAGGAAAAGTTACTGGTGATGATGGAAAACCAGCTGTAGGCGTAACCGTATCTGCAGGAAAAGCAAAAGTTGCAACGGATAAAGATGGTAATTTTACCATACAAGTTGC